>JAOUPL010000072.1 GCA_029879825.1 Candidatus Bathyarchaeota archaeon | reverse complement strand
AGATGCATAAAGCAGTCTGCGCCGATTGCGGTCAAGAATGTGAAGTTCCATTCAAACCCGATCCTAGCAGACCGGTTTACTGTCGAGATTGTTGGGCAAAGAAAAGACAATCGAGAAGACCTAGATACTAGGTTTCATCGCTGATTCATCCAGTTGCTAAGTCGTTTGCGTCGATTTTCTCAAAGATTTTCTTTTATTTTCTCTGCGATCTCGTCCAAATCCTGCCTTTCTACCTTTTTAAACCCAGGCCCTAGCATGACTCCTATGAACTTTGATATAGCGTCTCCCCTAAATCTCGGTATAACATGAACGTGAAAGTGCCTCACCGACTGTCCCGCAGCCCTCTCATTAAATTGAAGAATGCTCATTCCCTCAGCGCCAACAGCCTTCTTCACCGCCACACTGACCCTCTTAACCACAGCAAACAGGTCAGCTAAGGCTTTTTCAGGAATATCATAGATGGTTTCCCAATGTTCCCTGGGAACAACCAAAGTGTGTCCAACGTTGGCGGGATGCAAATCCATGAACGCCAAAACACGGTCATCCTCATAAACGATGCTTGCTTGGTCTTCTCCCAACATAATCTTACAGAAGCTGCAAGATTCACTCATGCATATCTCTCCTCTTTCCATGGATCAGCGGTGTTGCTGTATCCACGCTTTTCCCAGTACCCTAGTTCCTGTTCCTCCGTAAATCTCAGCTTCCTCACCCATTTTGCGCTTTTGTAGGCATATTTTTTAGGCACCACTAGACGTAATGGTCCCCCATGCTCAGGCTCCAAAGGCTTGTCATCCAGTCTGTAGGCTAACAGTACATCATCGTCTAGTAAATCTTCAAGAGGCAAACTCGTAGCATAATCTCCTCCAGCCACAACAGTCACGCATCTAGCTTCCTTCAAAGGTTTAACCAGATCAGAAATAGTTTTGAAAGCAACTCCTTCCCACTTGTTATCCAGCTTGCTCCACCCAGTTACACAGTGAAAATCGCTTACGCTCACAACCTTTGGGAGCCTCAAAAACTCCTCATAAGTCAACCTCACCGGATTCTTCACCAAGCCCTCAACCACAAAATCCCACGTTTTTGGGTCGAACTTTGGCATGAAGCCTTCGTGCAAAACCGGAAATTTTGAAGTAACCCTCTGATTTGGAGGAATTCTCCGCCTTTTCTGACTCATAAACATCCCAACTCTAAAATTTCCTTTACCTCACAATTATTCCTTTGCATGTTTCTATTGCGTGGAAACTTGAACGTCGCGTGTATGCACACACAGCAACTTATACACCAGAATTAAACCATGAAATTTCGGGCGTATTTGATTGGATGTCAAAGAAATTATGGTTGAAAAAGTGATCAGCATACGGGCTGACGCAACGGTTAAAGAGGCTGTCAAATTAATGAACGAATACGAAATTGGCTGTTTAATTGTAGCCAAGAAAGGAGAGGCCGTGGGAATAATAACCGAGAGAGATGTCCTAAAAAGACTTATATCAAAGTCTAAGGACCCAGAAGTGACCAAAGTTTCAGAAATAATGTCCAAACCACTAATAGTCGGAGGACCAGACATGTACGTAGAAGATGCTGCAAGAATCATGTTCAAAAGGAACATAAAGAAACTTCCGATAAGGAAAAATGGACAACTCGTCGGTCTAATAACCCTATCAGACATTGCCCGAGTCGCACATATAGAACCACAAATAGTCAAGGTAATAGAAGAACTAAAGAAAAAAGGGTGGCTTCCCTCAGAAAGAATGAAGAAAGTCGTAGACTTCTACATAGCCTAACCAAAGTCTAACATTAGACACTTAAAACAGCTGTAACAAATTCTATAGGTCGTCATTTACCAAATCTCCAACAAAAAGGGCTCTCTAACTGCTTCCCAAACCTCGCCCTAGCTCTTGGCAACCAGAGACGGCACAAACCTGATCAACTGCAAGCATAGAATCTTTTAAAATCTGGTACGCAAAACTGTTTTATGAGCGTGAAAAATTGGTTCTGCCAGCTAAAATCTTCGAGATAAAAGAGGAAGCTGATCTTGGATTGATGCTTCAGAAGCTCAAGGATTTCCGTGAAGAGGAGGCTTATCAAGAGGAGAATGGAGAAACCGTAAAGCTAGTGACAGAAATTTTAGACCTGAAACTAAAGGGGGATTCGGTAGCAGGCGTTTTCAGCATGGATTTCGTGCGTAGACGTTATTACAGACGTAAGTTGGTTGAAGCCCCCGCCACAGAGGAAGCTCCTTTTTGGATTAAACGTTTCAAGGAGAGGACTTTTATGATCGTGCTGGCGCCATCTGTAGCTCGTGGAGTAAAAAAGTTGTTAACAAGCCATGTGGCAAACAAGCTCAGCAAGGTTCTTTTCATCAAACCTAAGACGATAGTCGAAGTAAGGATCTCTCACGAGATCCTTACAACGCTCCACGAGTCGAATCCACAGGGAACGAAGCTTATCTGGTTTGACGAAGTTGATCTTCCGGGCGTAGAGAAGCTTTGTTTGGCGGGATCCGATCTTGCTGACACCACGCTCTACCACGATTATCTTGAACATGGAAAGATCTGGTACGTTGTCTTTGAAGCCCAGAAGCGAGGAATTGTAGTCGGGATTACGAGGAATTGTGTGGTAACACTCTTCAGCAAAAGCACTACCGACGAGCTCATAGACTACATCTTAGAAGACCTTCTAACGCTCATTGAGTAGGCGGGTGGACAGGAAGCTTTAATGCGTGCACAAATGTTAGTGTTTTTTCAGATGTAGATGTGGCTTGCCATGGGTGAGGAGAAGAAACAGAAAAAGAAGAAGAAACAGAGGCAAGTTGTTCTTCTTAAACAGAAGACTGTTGAAAGTCAGAAATTCTTGGAATTGCTTGAAGTCTTGGAAGAGTTGGAGAAGGAAGAGAAATACGTAGATGTTCAAATTTGCCCGCATTGCAAGAGCCCAAGAGTTCGCAGAGTCGGCACCATGAGCGGCGACATGTCTAGTCACATAGGTTTGTTGCCTGTGAAGTTTGAGTGCCTTGATTGCGGCTGGCGAGAACGTTTAGTGGTTAAGGCAACCAACAGAAAGATGGGCATAAAAGAAGTTGCCATAATCGCCGAAGCCTTGAACTTTAGAAAAGAATAGTTTTTCCTTAGCTCTCTTTTTTGGCGATTCCTCAGATGATTTTCATATCGGTTCTGCAAACTAAGAGAAGTTAGGCGAAGGATTTCACCGCGCACGCGCACACTTCTTAACCATTTCAGTAACTTCCAAACCAATCACTTTACTAGGTGTTTCAGTTGAAATTCTCCTCTCCTTTGACCGTGTGTGCTTTCTTCAGAAAACTTAAAAACAAACATGCGATTCATTTTCATAAGGCCGAGGTAGCTCAGCCTGGGAGAGCACCCGACTCACAACGGTTTCGTTTGAGGGTGAAGCTGAAGACCGGGTTATCGCCGGTTCAAATCCGGCCCTCGGCACCACAATGTTGTTTTGGAACAAGCGCGCGCTATTCTACATGTTCTCTTTTTTTAGTTTCTCGATTCGCTTGAGCAGTTCATTCGTTTGTTTTTGTATGAGAGTCAATTCGGCTACGCTGTGCGCATCCGCCTGCTTGGGGACTCTTATTGCTGTCTTCACTTTTCGGGAATAGTTATAGATGCAGCCCATCAAAATGCAGAGAGCAAGAAGCCAACTGATACGCACAATCTCGTCAGTATAAATCGTCAGCGACCAACCCAATTCAACTGCAAACTCATGAAAGATTCTAACAGCAGACCCGAATACGAAGAGGAAACCCGACACAAATATTGGCACCCAAAAGGATTTGCCTATACCCAGATGCTTGATGGCCTTAAAGGTGCCTAAACCCAATACACCCAGGACAGTGGCGACCAACGCAAATAGTATATCGGAAAAAAGAATTACCCAATTCACTGTTTATCCCCTTTCCGCGTGCGCCTTTTTTCGGGCATTTTATTTCTTTCTGTCTTCTTATGCACGCGCGGAAGCTCTTTTTTCAAGTCTTTTCCTAAACCTTTGGCTCTACCCAAACAATCTTTTAGTCCTTGAGATGGTTGCATGCGACCCCCATCTATTCTATATTAAGATTTGCGATATGTATTTGTGGTCCCACGTTTAATAAAGCTTTTCGTGTATTTGTTGAACGCCAATACAGCTAACACCTTCCGCTGGAAAGAGCGCGCCCCCAACCTGAAAAGAAAGAAGAAAAGCCTAAGTTGAACCACCACAGAAGGAAGAAAAAGGTCCTTTAAGTGCGCGGGTTATCTTGGATATTTAGCAAGTCGTCCCAAAACTTCTCCTATCCCGCAAGAATGTCTAACCTTTCCAAAAATATTGGACGATATAATGAAAACAAGTGGCTCCTAATATGATGAATCTAAGTACCTAGATTTTTCGTTTGCTCAAAACTGATCTGAAAGCTCCATGTTTGGGGCAGTCGTAAAGGCCTATATGAAGCTCAAGTCTTTTGCCCGTTTTGTCTGGCCGACCTGCCATTTTCCATGTCTTTCTCGGGGTGGCAATTTCCATTCTACACTTAGGGCACTTGGCCACCACATCTCCTCCTGCCATGAAATACATTCGACCCCTTACGACTTTCATCTTGATCCTTCCTCTTCTTACTAGATCGTGGAGGAGGGTGGTAAAATCGGCTATGACGAAAGTTGACATCTTAGCAACTTCAGAGGTGCTGAAATCCGTGTGATAATTTAATCCTCCCATTATTTCTTGGGAAGTGAAGGCCCCCTCTTTTCGTTCCTCCAGAAACGAAGTTATTTCATCTTCCATTTTGCTGTGGAGTTTTCCGGTTTCAAATTCTTCTTTATTTATGGGCATAAAGTTCCTCTTCCATAACCAGTTCACGCCATCGATCGCCAAGTAGACCGCAGTAGTACATAGAATCATTTTCGTTGAAGCCCATGTGGTCCATTAGATGTCTCTTACACTCTCCTAGTTCCGTATGCGCGCGCTCAAGCTGTTTGGCAAAAGGTCTAGCTCCGCGATCGACCACAAGTTTCTTTGATTCTCTGTTCTTTTCAGTTACATAGACTTTTTTTAACTGATCCGAATAAAAAGATCCTTCCAAGACATAGTGGATGCCCAAGGCTATTCCTAAAACCAGCAACATGAATCCACTGAGCACCATGAACAGACCTAGAAGGTTGGGAGGATCGGGCGTAATCTTGTACGGAAAGAATAAGAACCAATCAGGGTTTTCGGTTGTGATGACGGTTTCAAGTACTCCTCCTACAAAGAAAATAGCGCCTGCCATGAACATCAAATATGCAAGGGTTTCTTTGTGTCTGGATTCTTCTGCTCTTTCATGGACATAATCTATACCGGAAATTGTGCCAGCCTTCTTTATGACCAATTTGGCTACCCTGTTAAGTTCGCATATATAAAGTACGGAAACAGTGTATTAAGTCTTACGATATACTCATATGTGTAAGCATAGAGGAAGACCCAAGTGTATTAGTGTGGAACAAACGTACGACAAGTTTTAATAGGTAGTGATGAGATAACTTATCTTGAATCTTAATACATAGCATATGATCTTGATGGGCGCAGAGGGCGCGAACATGTCTTATGTAACCCTTCAGAAACAAAGACGCTACTGGTGTAAGAGAACCACAAAGAACGAGAACGACACAGTAGGGGAGGGAATCACCACAGGCTTAATTCTAGTCCTCGGAATTATTTCAATAATCAATTCGATAGCCATGGTTGTTTACTCGGTAGCCCTTGTTATCAATAAGCAACTAATCCTAATGGAGTTATTAAGAACATTAATCATTGCAGGATTGTTATTGGCCATAGGCTTAGGTTCACTGTATTTTTTCCGGAAGAAACTACGCACGCTGACCAGGAAGAAGAGCCCGTGGGAACTATGAAGCGAACGCACGC
>JAOUPL010000071.1 GCA_029879825.1 Candidatus Bathyarchaeota archaeon | reverse complement strand
CGGCAACGAACTCGCCTAGCCACCCCTGCTCCACGTCCCTTTCAAAGGCCCTTCGATCCACTGTCAAAATTAAGGCGTTAACTCCGTTTGTGGACTTGAAGTAGGTGTTTAAGAGGAGAGGAAAACCGTCAAGGACCAACAGAACGTTTACATCACTTTCTTCGTCGGCGTATCCACAAACCCATGGACCGTAGAAACAAGCGGCAAAGATCTGGCTAGAGCCAGCAATTCGCCTACACAGGCCTGACACGTTTTCTTCTAGGTCTCCGCTTAAGAAACGGGACACGAAGCTTGAACTCCACTTTTAAGAAGCTGTTCCTCTTTAAAAATACCTTTACTATAGAGGTTTTTCAGTTCTCTTTTGATTCAACTCTTCTATGGCCACAACTTGACATCTGTGTATTTGCGTAACGGTTGAATCGAAAAGAGAGGAAACATGTATCCAAGAGATATTTGAAAGAAGCAAATTGGGATGAAAGAATGTTGAAATCCCTTGAACACTTTGCATGGAAGATCTGCGATATATTCTTTTCCTGACAAAGGTTTTTAATCGAAAATAGCCATCAGAGTCGTGGAGGATGATGTGTCTGTATTTGAAATCGCTTTTCATTAAGGCTAAAACAACGTTTGAATCCTGTATTCAAAGAAATAGAACTATAATTAAGGCGACAGCTATAGCTTTCTTTACGGTAGTATTGCTCTCAATCTTTTTGACGGTTCTTGTTTTCTCTACGGCTCCGCGGCTGTCAGATTGGTTAAAGTCTGTGGCGGAATCCGAAAGAAGTTACATAGCTATTCCGCCCCCGTTCACTGAAGAACTTTATTCTTACATTTTTCTAAACAATGTAGGCCATTTCTGGAACCCGTTTAAGATGCTTGTTTGGGTACCCTTGCTAGGCACATTCGTTATGGGTTTAGAGCTTCTGCTTAACGGAGGAGTGATAGGGGTAGTAGCCGTTATAGCTGGAACAACTCACGGGGTATTTTATCCAATCGTAGGTCTGACGCCTCACGGCATACTTGAAATACCGGCATTCATACTTCAATTTGCCTCCATAATTCGCTGGCACGTAACGACGATTGAAGCAATAATGGCAAAGATAACAGGCGAAAAAATGGAGAGCGCCAAGTTTAAACGAGACATCAAAGACACTGTAATTCTTGCGGTGGCATCCGTGATACTTTTCATGATAGCAGCCGCTGTAGAGACGTACATTACCCCATACCTACTTGGAATGTAGGAATACCTTCGCATTTGAAGTTTACAAAGAATCATATGATCAGAAAGCGAAACCGTGACAGAATAACTAAAAAAAGAGAGGTTAAGTAGTAGCGCAGAAATTTTTCTAGATTGCCACCGATTCCAGAGTACTCATTAGCTGGTCTTCTACCTGTACGTGATACTTGAAGTGTTCATTGGGGTCTTTCAACAAGACGTAAAGCCAGTAGATCCCAAATAAACCCACAGTTATTATTGTTAGAATTAGGTATAGAACAAAGCTTCTGTCAGGCGTGGCCTCTGTTCTTCTCGGCACGGAAAACGTGATACCGATCTTGTTTAGCGTCCTGCTTAGGTCTTCCCAAAAGCCATCTTCCATTCTCTCATGCTTGTAGAAGTCTTTCATCAGGAAGTAGTAGACATACCATTGTGCGAGAGATCCAATGTAAGGAACCGCAGTCAAGATGGCCCAAAGTACTGCACCTTTTTCGGTTTCCTCAGCTTTGGCTTCCCTCATGGTTCTCTCAACGGACGACAAAATGGCTTCTACTTCAACACCCTTTTTCTCCGCCATAGTTTTCACCGCGGTTACAATGTCTTCAGACAAAAACATCTGTCTCTTGAAGTGCGTGTTGCGTCTCCTAACGAGCTTGTATGTCAGTATTATAAACACTATGAAAGCAATTATCGTTAACAATGCTAACAAAATAATCAACCCTACAAGCAGGGGCAAAGCAACCCATGGTTCTTCAGGCACAATCCAAGGTTCTGTCATTGCCGCCAATACGACGTAAAACACTGTAATCACTGTTATAATTACAGCGAAGATTGGTATCAAGTAGACGAGGAGCCATGCAGTCGACATTATTGGATCCGATTCGTGACGCATCCGAATGTCTTTCCTCAAATTCTCAGCTGGAACACTCAAACTATTCATCTCACATTTACGCCGTTGATTTTTATCGGAAGTTACTATTAATAATTGCGTAGTATCAAATGAAACATTTGTGTTTTTCACAGATGCCTAAAAATTTAAGGAAAAAAGGTATACTATTATCTTTCCATTTCATTTTCCGACAAAAATCTAGCCCACGAAAGTGCCTCGATGGGTCTCACTTGGCCTTCTGCACAGATTTATGATACGCTCGTAACGTTTTCAGGGCTTTCACAGCCTTTTCAGGCAGATTGTAAACAGGTATACTGGTGTCCCGTAACACTTGGTAGACCATCGTGAAGTCTTCTCCTCCCGCTGGGACATCCACCACCGGCTTGCCAGAATGTTTTTTAGCTATTTCGGCAATGGCCACAGCGTCTTCAGGTTCAAAAAAGCATGATTTCAGCATGTTTATGACCAAAACTCCGTCAACGTTGGGATCAGATAAAACTAAGTCCAAGACAAAAGAGTATCTTTCAGCCCTAGCGTCAGCGATGAGGTCTACTGGGTTAGTCGCCTCCACGCCCAGATAACGACTTTCTATCTTTCTCCTAGTCTTTTCTGAGAGAGGCGCCAGTTTTAACCCGTTTTTAACCACAGCGTCGGCGGCTAAGATTGCTGGTCCACCAACGTTGCTCACGATGGCAACGTTATCTCCGCCTAGGGGAGGCTGCTTTGCAAAGGCAATGGCCGCATTGAGCAGTTCCTCAGCGTCTCCAACGCGAATGATTCCCGCTTTTTTGAAAGCAGCGTCAAACACGATGTCTGAACCGGCTATGGAAGCTGTGTGGGACTTGGCTCTTCGAGCCGCTTCCTTCGTTACTCCGCCTTTTAAAGCTAGAATTGGTTTCTTTTTCACAACTTCTCGAGCTGCTTCCACGAACTCTCTTCCTTTTTCGACGCCCTCCATGTATAGGCATATCACCTTTGTTTCTGGGTCTTCGTTGAAGTATCTGAGGAGATCCACGTCGTTGATGTCAATTTTTTCTCCCATGAAGGCGAACTTGCTGATACCTAAGTCGTAGAAGCATGCTAGGTCGAGGAGAAGGGCACCTACTCCTCCGCTCTGAGATATTACTGAAATGTTGCCCTTTTTCGGCATCACGTCCCTTTCAAAGGTTGTGTTCAGTCCGTTGACTGTGTTTACGACCCCTAAAATGGTGTTTGGACCCAATATTCGAATTCCGTATTTCCTTCTGAGCCCTGTTAATTGTCGGCGATTATGAGCCTTGTATCCTCCGGTTATCATCACCAGGGCTTTGACTCCTATTTTGGCGCACCTTTCCGACTGCTCTATGGAAGCTTTAGGTGGTAACATAATGACCCCGAGATCAGGTGTTTCAGGCAAATCGTCAAGCTTGTCGTAGTCTCGTTCTCCTTCAATGTCTAGAACGAAGGTTTTTCCTTCGAAGAATTTGTTCATGTTGTGTATGACGTTTTCAAAAAGCCAAGGAGATGTCATTCCAACTTTTTCGCGAATTTTGCCAGATCCGATGAGGACGACGCTGCGGGGTTCAAAGAGGAACTTCACTTCGCTCACGCCACTTAACTTCTCAATTTCCAAAAACTTGATTGGTATGATAAGTTAATTAGAAAACTCGTTTCTTATAATGGTTAGCCAAAGAAGACATACAACGCTTAAATATTTCTCTTCAATTCTTCAGCGTGGTTGTTGTCTATGGTTTCAACTGGTGAACCAGCTGTGAAGTTGAGAAATGTGGCTAAACGTTACGTCGACATCGTAGCCGTGGACTACATAGACTTGGACGTCAAATACGGCGAAATCTTGGGGCTTCTAGGCCCCAACGGCTCAGGAAAATCAACTACCTTAAAGATTATTCTAGGATTGATTAAGCCAGATTCTGGATCCGTGAACGTTCTGGGCATAAACGCCGAGGATGATCCTGTTGCGGTGAAGAGGCAAGTGGGATACGTTCCAGAGACTCCACGTCTATACGAGTTTTTGACTGGACTAGAATATCTCGACTTCGTTGGTGACATTTATGGGATAACTGTTTCAGAGAAGAAGGCTCGAATCGAAGAGTATTTAGAAGCTCTAGAACTGGAGGAACGAGAAGGCGACATGATAAGCAGTTATTCTCAAGGGATGAAACAGAAGACTGCGCTTATCTCCGTCTTCCTACACAAGCCGAAACTGCTACTTTTAGATGAACCTCTAAGCGGTCTAGACCCTAGGTCAGCTAGAATCGTGAAGGACTTACTCCGTGAACTAAAATCACAAGGAGTAACAACTATCTTGTCAACCCACATTCTGGAGATCGCCCAGGCTATGTGCGACCGCATCGCTATCATGTACGAGGGAAGACTGCTGGCTCTAGGCAACATGAAGGAACTGCGGCAGAAAGCGAGGCTGCCCGGATCAGACTTGGAAGACATTTTCTTGAAACTTACAGGAACAGAAGACGTAAGAGAGGTGGTTGAGGCGCTTCTGAAATGAACTGGAAGAACGTTCTTCGGCTGATAAGCGTTGACATAAAAGCTGGCAGACTGATCAGGGGTCAAAGGCTAAGAAGGTATCGAGAGAGAAGGTTTTTTCAGTATCTGTTGTATGGAGGAGCCTGCATCCTAGGATTAGCAATAGGAATAGGCGTTGGGAGCGTCTACACTGGAGTAACTGACCAAGCGTTGAGGGACCTGTTCTATCAGGGTGCCCGTTCCCTTTTCCTGTCCTTCCCCAGTCTGGTTCTCATTTTCAGTCTAGTCTTCACCATGATGGGGCAAATTCAACGAATGGGCGTGAGAGCCTCTCTTCAACCTCCCTACTGGCTGCCCATCACATGGGAGGAACACACCCTTGCGTCGACTATAGCTAACCTCATCGGTTTTCCCTTGGCTTCGCTCATTTTGTTCAGCTCAGCCATAGCCACGATCTCAATTTATCTAGAGCAGGCGCCTCTCGCCACCATTACAATTTTTGCTTTGCCAGCCAGCGCCTTCATAGCCAGCACGACCACGGAGATTTTCAGGATTTTGCAGGTGAGGCTTATCGGGGCTGTATACAAGTCTACTGGCAAGGCAGCGGTTTGGGTGAGATTTTTAGGTTCCATGATCTTTTTGGTTGTCTTTTACGTAGTCTGGTTTGCTTTTACTTCTGGCACAGGGTCTATTGCCCTCATCAAATCTGTTGCTGGTGCCCAACAGGCGGTTTGGTTTGTTCCCTACGTCTGGTTGGGAATGGTTCTGGCTGCTTTTGTAAGCGGCTTGTTCGTACAAACTGTGATTTTTTCGCTGGCTTCAATTCTGTTCATCTTGGTTCTCTTCTATGTAGCCGTTAGGCTGAACACCAGATTCGGGTTGTATGAGCCGCCAGCGATCACGGTGTCACGAGGAGTTTATGCTCCAAAGGTTGGCTTTTTGGGGAAGCTTGGTTTTTCCTCCTTGGAAGCGGCTGTGATGCGGAAGGATTTCAAGGCTTTTACGAGACGTCGGGAACTCATGTACGTTTTCATAATGCCTCTGGTTATCATACTTGTGCCGTTGATGCAGTACTTGGGAATATATGGTGGACCTGTACCGCCAGAGGCTTCTCGGTTCCTTTTAGCTTTTATACTTCTGGGGCCTGGAGCTGCAATGGCTATCATGTTAGGTCTCATGATAATCGGCGAGGAAGGTGAGTCTGTATGGCTTTTCTTTTCTTCACCCATCACCGCGCGCGGCCTAGTCAAGTGTAAGTACGCATTTGTAATCATCTTCTCATTTGTGGTAATGTTGGTGTGCGGTGTTATTG
>JAOUPL010000070.1 GCA_029879825.1 Candidatus Bathyarchaeota archaeon | reverse complement strand
CCGTTTGAAGATTTAATCATTGGAGACTTGCTTGTGGAGGTACGCAAGGAGGCGGTGAAAAGGGGAGTGATCATTCCAGAAGTTGCAGCGATAATGGATTCCCTTAGGAAATATGACAATCCTTATGGAGAAAAGCGGGCGAGAGTCAAAGCTCCTTCGAAAGAAGCTGAGGTCGTTTATTTCCCTGGTTGTACAGCCGAGTTGCGAGAGAAAGAAATAATTTCAGCTACAATTACGATTCTTCAGAAAGCCGGAGTAAACGCTCACATCCTGAAGGGTCTCTGCTGCGGCTGGCCTGCCCTCCAAATGGGGGATGAGGAAGGCTTCTTGAGACTTGCGAAAAGAATTGAGAGCGCCCTTGAAGCTTGTGAAGGTAAAATTCTGCTTGTAGGCTGCCCAAGTTGCTTTGAATACTTGACCAAGCTTTATCCTGAAAGGGGTATAGACCTTAAAGTAAACGTAGTGCATGAATCAACCTTCTTTCTTGATCTTCTCAAAGATGGGAAAATTCTAGTCAAAACCATTCGCGAAAGAGTTGCGTATCATGATCCTTGCGCGTTAGGACGGAAGATGGGAGTCTACGATGAACCACGTGAGGTTCTTCGCTCTCTGGGTTTGCAAGTTGTAGAACCAGAGAAAACGAGGGAATTTGCCACCTGCTGTGGAGGTGGGGGTATGGTGGAGAAATCCCTCAAAGTTGCGCAAAAGAGAAAAAAGGAGCTCCTTTCAACCGGAGCTGAACTTTTTGTCACAGCCTGTCCTACTTGCAAGATGATGTTTAACAAAACGAAACTCGAGGTTCAAGATCTTTCTGAACTCTTGGCCAAGAGTCTTGAGTAGGTGAAAAGCTTTGAGTGACAAGGAAATAGTTCAGAAGCTTAAAACAGAGTTTTCTCGAGACCCTGAACTGTCGAAGCTTCAACTGAATGTTTCATGTGAGGACGGCACTGTTCATCTTGAGGGTGAAGCAGAGAGATGGGAACAAGTTGTGGCGTTGGGGCGTCTTGCTGCGGGCGTGGCTGGAGTACGTGGAGTCGTGAACAGAGTTTGGCCGAAATCCTTGCCGCGACCAAAGAAGAAGAGAAAGATCAAAGAAAAAGCCTCTTGGGATGGAATGAAAGTCGATGTGGTCATAGTTGGTGCAGGAATCGTAGGCGCGTCTATCGCCAGAGAGCTTTCCCGCTTTGATCTTGAAGTCGTAGTCGTGGAAAAAGAGGCGGATGTAGCTTGGGGGCAAAGCAAAGCAAATCCGGGTTGGGTTCACGGTTTCGCTGGAGTTGACGTAGATCCTAAATCGCTGAAAGCCAAACTATGCGTGCGTGGAAACGCCATGTACGATAAATTAGCGCAAGAACTCGATTTTCCCTTCAAGCGTACGGGTCTCTTAGCCATAGTGACAGAGGAAGATCTTCTTCCTATGCTCGACTTCGTTGAGGACCTTGCAAAACAACATGGCGTTCCGGTGGAGATAATTCGAGATAGGGAGGAAGTTTTCCGTCTAGAGCCCCGGATAACTGAAAAAGCTCTTGCAGCTTTGTTTTTTCCAACCTACGGATCTACCTCCCCTTATCTCGCCGCCATAGCTCTTGCGGAAAACGCTGTGATGAATGGCGTGAAACTTCTGCTCGATACTGAAGTCACAGATGTCATAGTGAAAGATAGTCAAATAAAAGAGGCGGTGACAGATCGTGGAACTATTTTGACGAAGTTTTTGGTAAACGCTGCAGGGCTTTACTCTGACGAAATAGCTGAAATGGCTGGGGCGAGAGAGTTTACGATTCACCCAAGAAGGGGAGAAATGGTGATCTTCGACTCTAAGTTCAGTAGCCTCTATTCACATAACTTGGCTCCAGCGACATTAAAATCTGACCCTTATACGAAGGGTGGAGGAATCGCGCTATCTATTGACGGAAATTCCATCTGGGGACCTAACGCTGAAGAGGTACCCTACAAAAAAGCCACAGGCACCACGAAGAGAGGAATAGAAATTGTCTGGGAGAAATTTTCGCAATTTGTTCCCAATATTCCAAAAGAGGCGATGATTACAGCCTTCGCAGGGCTAAGGGCGGCAACATACACCGAAGACTTCCACATCGCTCCCTCTCGAAAAGTGAAGGGACTAATTAATGTAGCAGGCATTCAATCGCCTGGCACCGCATCTGCACCAGCCATCGCTGAAATGGTCTTAGAGATCCTGCGGAAGGAAGGGCTTCATTTAGAGGAGAAGCCAGATTTCAATCCGATGCGAAAAGCTCCTCCTTCTTTTCACGCTCTGACAAACAAGGAAAGAGAAAGACTGATTGCTGAAGACCCGAAGTATGGGCACGTGGTTTGCCGTTGCGAACATGTGACTGAAGTAGAAATCATAGAGGCCATAAGGCGAGGAGCTACTACTATGGATGGGATTAAATTCCGAACAAGGGCTGGCATGGGAAGATGTCAAGGTGGTTTTTGTACGCCACATGTTATCAAAATCTTAGCTAAAGAACTACAGATTCCAATCGAGCATGTAACCAAACGAGGCAGAGGTACTGAACTATTGCCTTACGAAATGAAGCAACTTTTGCTTCGAGGTGGACAGGTTGGTTAAGCGGGAAATCGATATAGCTGTGATAGGTGGAGGCGCCGCAGGATTAGCAGCTGCCATCAAGGCCAAAGAAAAGGGGATAGAAAACATTGTAATCCTTGAGCGCAATGAGGAACTTGGAGGGATCCTTCCTCAGTGCATTCACACCGGTTTTGGGTTACGTTACTTCAAGGAGAACCTCACCGGCCCGGAGTATATCTCTCGTTTTATCAAAAAAGTGGAGGATTTGCGGATCGAATCTAAGCTAGATACGATGGTTCTTGAAATCACGCCTGACAAGAAAATTATAGCCGTTAACAGTGTTGATGGTCTGTTAGAGCTTCGAGCCAAAGCAATAGTCTTGGCCATGGGGTGTCGGGAGAGAACAAGGGGTGCGCTGGGTATAGCTGGAACTAGACCAGCGGGGATCTTAACTGCTGGAACCGCACAGAGACTCATGGACATTGAAGGTTACATGCCAGGCGCTAAGGTTGTTATTTTGGGTTCAGGTGACGTCGGTTTAATAATGGCAAGAAGATTCGTCATGGAAGGAGCAAAGGTGGAGGCTGTGGTGGAGATATTACCCTACGCTAGTGGATTGAGCAGAAACGTAGTTCAATGTCTAGAGGATTTCAACATCCCATTGTTGTTGGAGCACACCGTAACGTCAATTCACGGTACTGACAGGGTAGAGGCGGTAACCGTGGCTAAAGTAGATGCAAATTGGAGGCCCATCCAAGAAACAGAAAGAACGATAGAATGTGACACGTTGATACTTTCGGTGGGCTTAATTCCGGAGAACGAGCTTTCACAGACCGCAGGCATCGTTTTGGATCCGGCAACAGGGGGACCCGTCGCTAACGAGCTTATGGAAACCTCTGTTCAAGGAATTTTTAGTTGCGGAAACGCTGTTCACGTTTACGACTTGGTTGACTACGTGACCCAGGCAGGTGAATTGGCTGGGGAAAGCGCTGCTAGACATGTCTTGAACGAATTACCTTCATTGCGTAAGAAAATAGCTTTGAAAGCTGGAGATAACGTGAAGTCCGTGGTGCCACAGATAATTAGCGGTGAGGAACCAGTTGCCCTTCATTTAAGAGTGAAAAAACCCATGCGAAATGTAAAAGTGAAAATGGGAAACTTGAGTATACCGAAACGTGTGGTAAGGCCTCCAGAGATGGTCGTCATTAATCTTACTGAGAAAGCACTTGAGAAGCTGGAAAAGAGAGATGAATTAGAAATTAGCATTGAGGAGGAGACGGAACCGTGAAGAAAAAAGAGGCGCGAGTTATAACCTGCATTATTTGTCCTGTGGGATGCAGAGCGAGGTTAACCATGAAAAACGGAAAAATAACTGAAATTGAAGGCCTCGAGTGCCCGCGGGGAGAAGAGTATGTTAGAAGAGAACTTGAGGCACCCGTGAGAGATTTCTTCACAACGGTCAGAATTAAAGGAGCGGTGATCCCGGTGTTGCCTGTACGGTCAACTCAGCCTATCCCAAAAGACAAGATAATGGACTGCGTTTTAGAATTGGCTAACGTTGTGGTCGACGCTCCGGTACAGGCAGGTGAAATAATTGCTAAAAACCCCCTCGGTTTAGGAGTTGACATTGTTGCTACGAGAGACTTGGATCGAGTAAAAGAAAGGTGAAGAGACTCGAACACGGCTTTAAACACGATCGGTAACGTCTTTTCGTGGTAGTCGCACGCTAAGTATTTATGTGTGCACATAAAAAAAGGGCTGAGGGATTGAGATTGTTTTACGGAATCTCATCAGTCTCCTAGGCTTCTTGTTCTTTCTCTGTATTGGCATCTGTACTGTTCTAAGTTCATTGTGCAGTTGCAGATTTCGTTTGCGACACATTCGTTGGTTCTTTCTCTGTTATGGCATTGTGTTTGTGTGCAATTACAGGTGCAGTTGCAATTCTGTGTTCTCAGCCTTTCTTGTTCTTGCGTCTGGAGCATGTCACCATTGCAGTCGCAGTCCTGAGTTCTAAGTCTATCTTGGTCCTGTGCCTGAAGTAAGGCGCCGCTACCAGCTCCGTGTACGTAGGCTTGGATGGGTGCAGCCAAGAACGCCATAGATAATACGCCTAGGGCCAACGCTATTACCGCAATCATTTTCATTTTTCCGTTCATTAGTTCTCACCTCCAATCTTTTGTTCAGAAGAAAATCATGGTTTTCGCGTCGTTTAGATGGTTGGTGTAACGAAACGTTTCAGATTTTGAAACAACTTATAAGGAGTGTTTCGTCTTTAGGTTTCTTGAGTGAAACATGCGTTCCGGAACTTTGATTTTCATTCTGGTGGTTGCCCTTGTAGCTAGCCTTATTGGCTTGTTATTTTTTGGGTTTGAAGGTGGTTTTGGTGGAAGGGGTCACGGGATGGTTGCAGAGGTTCCAAGGTCTTTCTGGCTTGTTTTGTTTGTTGTGCCGCTTGTTGTTGTGGTGGCTGTGTTGGGGTATGCTCTCGTTTTTCCAGAGCTCAGCAGTGGGAAGCTCGAGGAAAAGCCTTCCTCTGTGCCAACTGTTGAAAAAGGAGAATCACCCCTTGGCGCGGTTTTGCGAGTTTTGAATGACGACGAGAGGAAAGTGGTTGAGACTTTGGTTGCTGAGGGTGGGATGATGTTACAGAAGGATATTCGGTGGAAGACTGGTCTCTCACGGGTGAAGACCCATAGGGTACTTTTTAGGTTAGCAAAAAGAGGCATTGTTTCAGCTGAGAAATACTACAATACGAATAAGATTACGTTGGCGGACTGGCTTACAAAAGAAAAGAAGAAGCCGTAATATGGCATGGACAAAAAGCTGAATGCGCGCGCGATTCTGAATGCACCCATAAACCTATTTAAGGTCAAGGCTGCGTTGATTAACAAAGAATTGAGAAGAAAAACATTGGGTAGTTGAGGTTTGAGGCAAAATCAGAGAGGGTGATAAAGTGAGATTTGAATTAACCGAGGAACAACTGCTTATCCAAAGGTCGGCCCGTGAATTTGCAGAAAAGGAATTTACATCCGAAAAAGGAAGGGAATGCGATGAAAATTACGAATTTCCATGGGAGTTATTGAGGAAAGCAGCTAGGCTAGGCTTCAGCGGCATTTCTCTTCCCGAAGAATACGGGGGGCAGGGACTAGGTTGCATCGAAGAATGTTTGATTGCAGAAGAATTTAACAGGGTAGACTCAACACTTTCCGCAATACTATGGGATGGAGGTCCTTTTGCTACATTAGTCGCAAAGTTCGGCTCCGAAGAACAAAAGAAAAAATACATTCCGAGAATATGCAAAGGCGAAATCGTATGCGCGATGGCGCTTACCGAGCCCAACCATGGTTCTGACGCTGGAATGGTGGGTTTAGATACAACTGCAGTGAAAGATGGAGATGAATGGGTAATCAACGGGGCTAAAACATTTATCACATGCGGTGACATCGCAGAATGCGTTGCAGTTTGCTGTCAGACGGATCCCAAGGC
>JAOUPL010000069.1 GCA_029879825.1 Candidatus Bathyarchaeota archaeon | reverse complement strand
GCTCTTGGCGCGTTGAAAATAGGCAGTTTCATAACATGCCTCTCTAGGCGTACGGTTGCCTTAATGTCTTTAGCCTCCCTTCTCTACTTTTTCTATTGGGGTAGCAGAGACAGAAGATTTATAGGAAGCCTTGCTGTCATTGGGGTTTTTGAAGGCGTGAGACAACGCGCGCGATGAAGCAATCGTAAAGTGCGAAGAAGGCGCAAAGATTCGATGGTTGAGTCAATAATTGTCTTTCTATTAATATTGGCTGTGTCGTCGGCAATCTATTTATTGGGTAGACATTGGGCACCTAAACCGCACAAAACCGAAGACAAAATCTTGATGTACACATGTGGAGAAAGAATGCGCCCTAAGAAGGTGAAAATCACTGTTACTCTGTACAAGTATCTCATATACTTTGTTATCATCGATTCTTCCGTGTTAATAATGGCGTTTGCGGCCCTAGTCGTGGATACGATGAATCCTTTACCTTTACTTGTGTATTTGTTCACTATTGCGATGGCAACCCTTCTGCTTCTGGGAGGCGACTAACGACGCCTAATGTAGGTTTGATGAAATGGGCAAGGATAAGATCACCGTGGTTGCTTCACTTTAACACGGGAGCATGCAATGGATGCGACATTGAAGTTGTAGCCTTGTTAACGCCGAGATACGATGTTGAACGCTTCGGCGTGTTGCTTCAACCTTCGCCAAGGCACGCGGATGTACTCATGGTAACTGGACCTGTGACGAAGCAGTGTGCGCCGAGACTCAGGGTCATTTATCAGCAAATGCCTTCTCCAAAATTTGTGGTGGCCATCGGAGCATGCGCCTGTTCCGGCGGCGTGTTCAGGGACTGTTACGGCGTGTATAAGCGTCTCGACGAAGTGATTCCGGTTGACGTGTATGTTCCGGGCTGTCCCCCGAAACCGGAAGCAATACTACAAGGAGTTATAAAACTGCTTGAGAAGCTGAAGGCGTAGATCATGGCAATGTTTGAAGAGGCCGTAAGCATTCTCAAAGACAATTTGGGAAATGACGTTCTTGAGTGCAAGACGCCTAAGCCGAGGAGAGCCTACATTCTTGTGAAGCTTGGGTGCCACAGAGACGCAATCTCGTTGCTCTTGAAACAGTATGAACAAACAGGGATTTCTACGATCACCGGAACAGATCTGGGAAGCGAAATAGAGTTAAACTACCACATGCGATGTGGTGGAGCAGTAACCATCAAGAACAGAGTTCCTAAGGAAAAACCTCGGATTAAGACGATAACAGACCTCCTACCCGGCGCAGCTTTTTATGAGAGGGAGGTCTTCGACCTTTTAGGGGTTATGTTTGAAGGACACCCGAACCTGAAAAGGTTGCTGTTGCCGGATAATTGGCCCAAGGGGGCCTATCCTCTTAGAAAAGACTGGAAACCGCAAGATGTAAAAAGTGGTGTTTCTGATTCTGAGAAAAATTCAGAAACAAACGGAGGAGAACTCAAAGAGGCAACGTCGATCGTAAACGTTGTCGTGGGACCTCAACACCCAGCTTTGCATGAGCCCGAAAGATTCTCTTTCAAGGTTGATGGCGAAGTGGTCGTGGATGTCGAACCCCGTCTTGGATATGTTCATAGAGGAATTGAAAAGGCAGCTGAACATCTCATGTTCTTCCAAGACGTGCATTTGGTCGAAAGGGTTTGCGGTATATGCAACGCAGCGCACACCACTTGCTTCAGTCAAGCTGTTGAAGACATCGGAGGCATTGATGTCCCGCCAAGAGCCCTGTACCTGCGCACAATAGTGCACGAATTGAACAGGATTCACAGTCATCTCTTATTGCTAGGCGTAGCAGGTCTCTTACTCGGGTATGAAGCGTTATTCCAGCATGTTTGGCGTGATCGCGAGCCCATAATGGATTTAATCGAAATGATAACTGGAAACCGGTTGATGACCGCGTTCAACACAATTGGCGGCGTGAGACGAGACTTAGATCCGAATGCAGCTGGGAAGATCAAAAAGACCCTTGAGGAGGTCAAGAAAAGGGCGAATTTTTACAAGGTTGTATTCAAAGAAGACCCGACATTAAGGCTTAGAACAGAGGGAGTTGGGGTGCTGAGCAAATCCGATGCTCTGAAGCTTTGCGTGGCAGGTCCCGTTGCAAGGGGTTCAGGAATAGATATGGATGTTAGGAAAGATGACGCTTACGCAGCGTATGAAGAAATCCCTTTCAACGTAATAAGTTACAAGGAATGTGATTCCTGGGCGCGACTGATGGTTCGAGCTGAGGAGGTTCTAGAAAGCATAGACATCGTAATCTACGCGCTTGAGCACCTTCCAAGCGGCCGCTTCCGGGTTAGGGTTCCTAGAAGGCAACCGGAGGGTGAGGCCGTTGGCCGTGTTGAGGCTCCGAGGGGTGAACTCATACATTACGTTAAGAGTGACGGAACCGCCTATCCTTACAGGGTCAAAATCAGATCTCCAACGCTGGCGAACATAATATCTTTCCCAACGATGATCAGGGGCGGCTACGTTGCTGACATACCTGCGGTACTCGGAAGTTTAGATCCGTGTTTCTCTTGCACGGATCGCATGGTATTTCTAGACACTCAAAACGATCGGAGATGGTATTGGAGCTTGGAGGAAATAAAGCCTAAAAAAGCGAAATAGGTGATTTAAATGCCCATAGACTTGACCTTGATTGCAAGAGCCTTAATCTTCCCTGGTTTTATCTTCCTTTTGGCACTTGCGCTATTTTTTGACTGGTTTGAGCGAAAAGTAGCAGCCCGCATGCAGAACAGGATGGGCCCCACCTACACTGGTCCCCTAGGCATTCTTCAACCAGTCGCCGACTACATAAAGTTGCTGACGAAGGAAGACGTAATCCCGAGGCAGGTAAATAAGTTGCTGTTCACACTGACCCCTGTTCTTGCTTTTTCCCTGTTTGTCTTCGCCATGTTTTACATACCGATAGACGGCTCAAACGTTATTTTGAACTCGAGTTTCGAGGGAGACCTAATACTAGTCATAGTCCTGATAACCATCGCCAACTTTGCGCTGTTTCTATCTGGATGGTCCTCGACAAATCCGTACAGTGGGATAGGTGCAACTAGGATTCTGACCCAGTTCCTTGGATACGATATACCCGTGATAATACTCGCGTTATGTCCAGCGTTTCTCGCAAAGAGTCTATCCTTTGTAGCTATAGCGGCGAAACAAGCCATACCCTTCGCCCTCTTGATCCCCTGGTCTTTTGCGTTATTCATAATAACGCTTCAAGCTGAGTTAGAGAAAGATCCTTTTGACATACCCCATGCAGAAACCGAAATTGTAGGTGGCTACGAAACGGAGTTCAGCGGTAGGAAACTGGCCTTCATAAAGCTTTCAGAGGATTTCCAATTTTTGATTGGCGCTGCCCTTGTAACCGAGTTATTCTTAGGAGGCCCCTTTGGGCCGGTGCTGTTTGGCCCAAAAGAAATGTGGGGTGCTATTTGGTTTGTGGCGAAGACACTTGGGGTAATATTCATTTTGGAGTATATAGGTAATGTAAGCGCCAGGTTGCGCATAGACCAAGTCGTCCATTCGAATTGGAAGATTTTAATACCCCTCGCCATATTGTCCCTTGCTTTAACTATCACCTGTGAACCCTTACTTCGGTCAATAGTGAGTTAGGAGGAAGAGACATGGCCAACAAAATGAAACTGCCGTCAATGATAAGGGATATAGCCTCTTCCATCTTCAAGAAACCCTTCACTCGCGAATACCCCGCTGTCAGGGTGGAGGTTCCTGAAGGCTTTCGCGGTAGACACATCCTTGATCCGGAGAAGTGTATCAGTTGTGGTTTATGCGAGCGGGATTGTCCATCAAAGGCAATAGAACTCGTGGAGGTATCTGGTAAAAGGATGCCTATGTTTTACCTTGACCGTTGCATATTCTGCTATCAATGCGCGGAAAGTTGCCCAAGGGACGCGATAAGGTTGTCGACGGTCTTTGAGTTGTCAACAACCGATAAAGAAGGACTGCTGGTAAAGCCAGAGGAATTCATTCCACAGCAGCCAGTCACTACAAAGGAATGATGCACAATATGTTACTTGAAACAGTTTTGGTTGTAGGTCTCGTGGCCTCTGCTTTTTTTGCGATATACTTGGAAGAAACCGTGTATGCCGTTCTGTCACTGGCCACCATGCTCATCGTTCTGTCCACCTTCTACTTCAGTCTAAACGCTCCCTTCGCCGCCATCTTCCAGTTGGCAATAGGTACGGGAACCGTAGCGATCTTCTTTCTTGCAGGCGAAACGCTAACAACGAAAAGCGGCACAACCACATCACTCAAGAAGAAGCTTTTAGGCTTAGTGGCTTCTATCCTGCTTTCAATTCCATGTATATTAGGCACCGAACAGACAAAAACATTTGCGCGTTCAACCAGCTTTTCACTCTCCACAGCTTTGTGGGAGTTAAGGGCTATTGATGCTATCGCTCAAGGTTTAGTCATCTTGACGATCGCGCTCGGCATAGTGTTTCTTTTGAAGGAAGAACGAAGGCGGAGCTAAGATGGATTACATAATTCTTTCTGTGACGCTTCTGGCGATCGGAATATACGGTTTAGTGACAAAGCATGATTTGATAAAGGTGCTAATATCGATAGAGCTGATCACCATAGCAGCGTCAATGAACTTCGTTGTGTTCGCTTCGCTGATGAATGATTCTCTCGGTCAAACTTTTATGATATTGGCCTTATCCGTTGACTCGTGTATGACGGCTGTGGCTCTTGCACTTGCCGTGGTCGTTTATCGCAAACTAAAAATTCTAGACGTCACAGAGCTGTCGGAGCTGAAGGAGTAAAGCTAACAGAAGGAGGCAAATGTCAAATGCTGGAGGAAACCTAACATATCTATTCCGGAGTATGCCGCTTGGCTTTGTTGGGCGCTTCCTCTGATAGGAACTTTATTCGTGCCTGTAATCTCGAAGATTCACCGTAGGGCCGTTGGTTGGTACGCGGTTTTGATTAGCCTCATTTCTTCAATGTTTACTATCTCATTAATTCCCTGTGTAATTAACGCCCACGGTGAAGGAATTCTTTACTCGCTGAGTTGGATGCAGGCTGTGAACATTAAGGTCAGCGTCCTCGTAGACCCCTTAAGTGTACTGATGGCAAATGTTGCGGCCTGCATTGGAACGTTAATCATGATTTACTCGGTGAATTATATGGCAAACGAGGATGGCTTACCGAGATATTATTTCTTCATGCTGCTATTCGTCGGTGGGATGATTGGTTTAGTTATGGCCAACAACCTTCTTCAGATGTATATGTTCTGGGAGACAGTTGGCTTGTGCTCTTATGCTCTCATTGGGTTTTGGTATCGCAGATCCGATGCAGTGAAGGCCGGTACGAAAGCTTTCATCGTAACACGCATTGGCGACATATTTCTCTTGATAGGAATACTGCTTATCTATGTAAATACAGGAACATTCGATTTTCTCGAAGTGAAGTCCGTTATAGCAACTGGAGGCGCTAAACTTCCCATGTTGGCTATATCAACGTTCATGTTCATCGGAGCCATCGGTAAATCTGCTCAGGTTCCATTACATGTATGGCTTCCAAACGCCATGGAGGGCCCGACGCCTGTGAGCGCCCTAATCCATGCTGCAACGATGGTCAAAGCGGGTGTCTATCTTGTTGCTAGGATCTATATACTCTTCTCCCTTGTTCAACCATGGTTGATGAGCATTTCTTATATCGGGGGGATTACGGCTTTTCTCGCTGCGACCATGGCTTTGGTTAGCTCCGACATGAAAAGGGTTCTAGCGTTTTCTACAATCAGTCAGTTAGGCATGATCATGGCGGTTCTGGGTATTGGAACAGAGTTCAGCTGGTTTGCTAGTCAATTTCACGTGGTCAGTCACGCCCTCTTCAAGTCACTGTTGTTCCTCTGTGCTGGAGCAGTAATGCACGCCATACATACCCTCGACCTGGAACACATGGGAGGCTTAAGGAAGGATATGCCGGTGACCTTTATAGTAAGCATCATTGGAGCATTTTCCCTTGCAGGCATTCCGCCCTTCAACGGATTTTGGAGTAAAGATACCTTATTTGAGTCCATACT
>JAOUPL010000117.1 GCA_029879825.1 Candidatus Bathyarchaeota archaeon | reverse complement strand
ACAAGTTGAAAGTGGATGCCAAAAAACTGGCTGAAGTGAAACCGCCGTTCGGCAGAATCACCTATGACGAAGCCATAGAGCGACTTCATAAAAAGAGATTCAAAATCAAATGGGGAGAGGATTTTGGTTTTGACGAGGAGAGGGCGTTGGCGAAGGAGTTTGGAAAGCCCCTTTTCGTGTATGCTTATCCTAAGGAGATAAAGGCGTTTTACTGCAAAATGTACAAGGAGAACCCCAAACTCGTTATGTCTGTAGATTTGATCGTGCCAAAAATTGGAGAACTTGCCACTGGCGGCTCAAGAATTGACGACAAAGAGGAGCTGATTGAGCGCCTTAAAGAATTCGGCTTGAAAGAAGAAAATTATGACTGGTACATTGATTTGAGAAGATATGGAACCACTCCTCACATTGGCTTTGGATTAGGGGTTGAACGATTACTAGCTTGGATGCTTAATTTGGAAAACGTGATGGACACCATTCCCTTCCCACGCACAATCAGAAGATTCTACCCTTAACTTCATCGAAAGCTTAGTGAATCAATTTTGGAAGCATTTAAATCAGCTTAAAACGTGTTTTATGCTTTGAGACTGCCCGCCATGCCTGCCACGCCTCTCCACTGCAACATAGCTTACCTAATCAACAGATGGAAACCACAACTTAGCTTACCAGCACTTCTCGTGAGCACCATGATACCAGACTTGGAAATCCCGTTTACTTATCTCATAACCGGTGGTCTTCAACACAGACTCGTTCTCCACAGCTTTTTAGGCGCTGCTACCCTAGGCACGTTTCTTTCGGTTTTGTTAACTGTTTTCTTCTATCCATCAGTAGTTTCATTCTTTTTCAAGCTTGACAAGGAAAAGGTTGAGGAAAAGTGCCGTTTTTCCGGCACTCTAATCGCATTATGCTTTGTCGGAATCCTTTCCCACATGTTTATAGATTCCCTGCACCACGAGTTCAATCCGGTTTTGTATCCCTTCGTCAAGGAGTCTTTTGACGTGTTCATACTTACGGGCGATTGGATCTACGCCACCGCTATTGTTACGTCTGTGCTTCTTGCGCTTTTGATCTTCTTCTTTGTTGATGAGCTTAGAAAGGGAGCTAAAGACTTTTGGATGCGGATGCTTGTCGGATAGTGGCTATTCAATAGTCTTTGTTATCAGCTTATTTTTAAGTTCTTGATCAGAGTTATTAGATGACGTTCTCGGCGGCGTAAACATGAGAAAACTAGCGAAGGGGAAGAGAAAGGGCAAAATTGTTGGGCATGTGAGGAAGCCGATGTTATCTTGGAAGGATAACCCCTGGATACTCCAACTCTTGGATCCTAGTCTTGCTGCAGACCTGAATTATAGTGCAGATCATTTGGCTACGAAGGCTTGGGGAAAAGGTCTCTGCGTGGCTTGTAAAGGTGGCAAGTTTTTGTGCGGCAAAACCAGGTGCCCCTTAGTTGTTAGACTCGAATCTTATTTTAGAACTGTTCCTCTTCTTAGGGGCACGGAGTTGGATGGTGCTTCTCCGCCAGGTGTCTTTGTCGGTCGGATTGGTTATCCCTATGTCTATGCGGGTCCTTTGGTTCCTCCAGTTCACGAGGACACAAGCCTCTATGATCTGCCTGAGTTTTGGTTTGGAAAGTCCATCGATGAGATTGTTGGTTTCAGGTCTTTGCTTGTTAGGGGGAAGCATAGGGTTCATGTGAAGAAGTTTGAGGAGGCTGGGAAGATAATGGATAGGACCCGTGAGTTGGCTTTGTCTGTTGGTCCAGTGGATGTTGAGTTGATCTTGAAGAGCAAGCCTAGTAGACGCTTCGTTTTAGATGATGAAGTTCAGCCTTTTGGGCCTTCCGCGGTTGTTAGAGATGTGAGGGTTTCAACTTCGCGGTGGGATCATCAAATTGAAAAAGCTTACTATGACAGCGACTTGAAGGCTGCTGAAGCGGTTACTATTTTGCACGAGAAAGGTGTATTGGTCACTAAGATTCAGCGGGCCTTTAGCGTTGGCACTTTTGGACTGAAGGATAACAGACGTTTGGTTCCCACTCGTTGGAGCATAACGGCTGTGGACAGCATTGTTTCGAAGGATATGATTGGTAAGATCAAAACTTTTCCTGAGGTTAATGAATATCGTGTCTACGAGTCTAGGTATCTGGACAACAGATTCGAGGTTTTGATGATTCCCGGAGCTTGGAGCTACGAGGCTATGGAAGCTTGGTATCCGGGCACTGTTTGGAACCCAAGTGGCACGCATGTGGTTATGTTTTCCGATTGGGAGGGCTTTGACGGTCGCACCACCTACGCTGATATTGGGGGTTGCTATTATGCGGCTCGTTTGGCTGTTGGGGAGTTGCTTGTGAAGGAGAGGCGGCAGGCTGTGGTGATTGTTTTAAGGGAGGCGCATCCGGGTTATATTATGCCTGTTGGCGTTTGGCAGGTGAGGGAGAACGTGAGGAACGCTGTGAGACAGAAGCCATTAAAATATAACACGTTGGAGGAAGCTTTGACCCGCGTTGCTAGTCAGTTCCAAATTCCATTGGAGCGGTGGATAGAGAGGAGTAGACTGCTTAGGGATGCGCTTTTTCAGAGAAGGATTACGGATTATCTTAAGGGGTAGGATGTTTTCTAGAATTTTCTACTATCGGTTTGGTAATTATTAACAGGATTGAAATAACCATTAAAATCTTTGCGGGCTTATCTTCAACATACGATTCTGTTATTGGCGGTGCTGAGGGACGAAAAGGAGAAACGAATTCAACGTGGTTGCGAAGATTCTTCGAGCGGCAGCGAAGGGATCGAAAGAAGAAGAGATTATGGAACAGTGTAAGCTGGAATCCATGGTTTTGGAGAATTATCTGTCTGCTCTGGCAGAATTGAGGTTGCTTATGATTGAAGATAAGGGTGAAACGTTTTATCGAACAACCCAAAAGGGTTTAGATTTTCTGCGCACCTATCATCGCCTGAGATGGCTCTTATGGGGTAAGGACAACGATTTCTTGTTGATGCGTCTCTTAGGGCAATTGGAGAAGAAGGTGCATCCTTTTTACGTGAGTTAATCTTTTGCTTTATTTTCTTTTTGCTTCAACTATGGCGGCTAGGAAGCCGATGACACCGACTATTATGAGGAGGTTAAAGATAGTTCTCCATTGTGGGTTTTCTTGGAACCACTCTTCGAGGGGAAAGGTGGCAGTTATGACTAGCCATCCTCCGTAGGCCGCGATTAGGATGCATATGATAGCGGTTATATATTTGGCTATTTTGTTCATTTGTTGTCGTTTTATGCTTGGAATTCGCTGGACGTAAAGGTTGTGAAAATTGGATCAGTACTTGTGATTCAGTGTCTCTAGAAGTTTTCACTATCGGCTTTGGCATATTGTTGGGTCTGAAATAACGATTATAGTTGTTGAAACGTTTTTCAAGTTGGCGGTGCGCTGATGACGGAGAAGAGAAAAGAGTTCGATGTTGTTGCTGATATTCTCCGCGTAGCGGCTTTGGGTTCTAAGGAATCTGAGATTATGGTTGGCTGCGACCTTAACCGTGAGGTTTTGGAGAAGTATATGCCAGCCATGGTGGTTCTGAAGTTGGTTAGTGTGGAGAAGGAGAGTGAAAATTTCTATCGAACCACCAATAGAGGACTGGAGTTTCTGCGCTTCTATCATGGCTTAAGATGGCTTCTATGGGGTAAAGACTTTGACTTTCTGTTGATCAACATATTAACTAGACTGAAGAAGAATAGCAACCCATACTACGTAAGATAACAACCCACAGATTTCCTC
>JAOUPL010000135.1 GCA_029879825.1 Candidatus Bathyarchaeota archaeon | reverse complement strand
ACCTTCCGTAAACTGAGGTATACCCACAAAGGAATCACAAACAACGTTTAAGGAAGCGAAAACAGCAATGAGAGCTAGAAATCGAGATTTTCTCATTTTGTTACCTTCGTAATGTGGCTACCATTCAGTTTTCAGCCTTTCAATTTTTTCGCACTTTCCAGTGTCTAAAAATTCTTTGATTATTTCTGCCAAGTTTTTTCCAACTCCAGAGATTTTCTCTAGCTCATTTTCGTTATGAATATCGCGGATACTCTCTTCTAGTTCTTCAATGTTTTGTGCGGCTTTGTGATATGCCCAAGCAGCATAAGGATTCCCAGTTCTTCTTTCTTTGAAGTAGGCTATGAGTAAGAGTAGATTAGCAACTTGGAAGTTCTCTTTTAAGGGTCTTTCAAAATCTGGGGGCGGTGTATAGGTTTTGATGTTGAGCTCTTTACAAACTTCGAAGGTCTTTCTGTTTATTTCTACCACATATTCTCGGTTTGGCTCTTGCGACTCACCGTAAAGCTTTTCGTATTTCTCGATGAGTTCAGGCCAGTTTTCCTTGAGCAACTCGAACCAACGAGTCTTTTGGTTATTTCTTAGAGTCATTCCAACTCCGGGCAGAAGGTATTCTGCCCCATTTTCAGATGCTTTCCTTATCACCTCTCGGATGTTGTTGTCATCGTCCAGAAGGTATGGAATAATTGGCGTAAAGTCGACACCTGCCATTATTCCAGCTTCTCTCAGTTTCTTAACAGCTTCCAGCCTTCTTTCTGGTGGTGGAGAAAATGGTTCCAGTAATGAAAGCAGATTTTTGTCGAAGGTTGTGACGGTAAAGGAAAGGGCGCACCAAGAGTTCGTTGATATTTCAGATAGGATATCAATGTCCCTGAGCACAAGATCGGATTTTGTTCCGATGTGGACTGGAAAACCGTTGTCTTTTAGTACTTCCAGAACATTTCTCATAATCTCGTATTTTCTTTCAGCTGGTTGATAGGGGTCTGTTACTCCGCTTAAGGCAACAACGTCCTTCTCTGCTTTCTTCAATTCTTTTTCAAGTAGTTCTGGCGCATTGGTTTTCACGTATATGACCCTTGAAAAATCTTCAACGTTTTCGTGAATCAGATATTTCTCGGTTATGGCGTCGCAGTAGTTGCAGGCGAATTGACAACCACGGTAGGGGTTTATCCCATACCTACACCAAAACGAATTGTCTCGATACCTATACTTGTTTAGAACAGTTTTAGCCTTGACCTCCTTGAACTTCACCATAAATTATCCCTTTTTCTAAAACTCACGTTTAAAATAATTCTACGGCTTCAAGTAAGGGGGCTAGAAGATGTTTATTGACAAACCTTTCATCCACCAATTTTCCATGAGGGTTATTTAAGCCTCTGCAACACGGAATGAACTTCAACACAATGGAGTCAGAACCTATCCTTTCGAAGTCGAAGGGATAAAGCCTACAGAGGATTGGTCTGAAATCATATATGGAACATTCGTAGCGGTTTTGCTCTGCATCAGATTTGAGGAAAATACATTCTCCATCTTCTCTGTTTTTCAAACTGCCACGCATGATTGGCATGCCTTTAAACTCGCTTTTCGAGGGTTCAAGAAAATCTTTCACATGGTAACCAGCCTCTTCTATTCGTTCAATGTCCTTTCTGGTAAGCTTGGGTCCGCCCAATCTGCAACAGAAAGTGGCGCATCTTTTGCATTTGAATCGAAAACATTTTTGAAGGAGAGATAAATCTCTGATTTGTCTCGTTTTTGAATCCACAGTGATTTTGGCTAAGACTTCCCTCAACTTCTATCAAATACCCTAATGCTTGCATCATCCTATTATAAATTGATAAAAATTAAAGAGCGGATCTGAAGATGCCTATAGAAAAACATTGGATAAAACAGCAAAGTCTAAAAACCTAGAGCACACAAGGCTATATCAGATAGCAGTTGGGGTGAAAGTTCTGGTTAGGAGATCTGGAAGAGAGGCTCAAAGGATGATTAGAGCCATCGCTATTCTCGTTCGAAACACCACTTGGAAGTGTGGAAGGATGGAGCGGCTCGTCGTAAACTACTTGCGACGCCAGCTTCAAAGATGTGGACGCGCTCAAACACCAGTGAAGGATATGCTGCATTATTTCAAGCTGAGTGGAAAACAGAAGAGCGAGTTCTTTGAAGCAATAAGACGGCTAGAAAGGCGACATATAATCAAAACAGTATGACACTAGCGCGCGCAGAACAATTGCGAAGCATATTCATTGTTGAATTTTGACATTACTCCTTCAAACGTGACATTGTTATCAGACAATCAAAATTGGGCGATTCTGATTCTTCCATTCCTTCAACTTAATTTTCCGAACCCGACTCTTAGTCTTGAGAGCAAAACAAAATAGCCCATGCTAATATTCTGTTTGTAAAGGGTTGTAGAAAAGTTGAGCATCAAGGTACAATCCAAAGTTGAGCACAAAATGGTGGAGCTAAAAGCAAAAGTTTACGGCCTAGAGGTTGTTAGAAGAAAATTGACAATCCTGGGGGCTAAACGCATAGGAACATTTCGGCAAATCGACGTTTATTTCAACGTTCCAGAAGGTAGGCTGAAATTGCGAGAAGTGGAGGACAATAACAAGGCGGAATTGATATATTATGAAAGAGAAAACACAGCTGGACCCAAAAAAAGCGATGTATTCATTTTAAAGGTTCAAGAGGCAGAAGTTTTCAAAAACCTGCTAGAGAACCTTCTCAAAACCAGCGCAATTGTAGAAAAGGTTAGGGAAATTTATCAATATCAAGGAACACAGATTCATTTGGATAAAGTAAAGAAACTCGGAAACTTCGTTGAATTTGAAAGAAAGACTCCCTCTGGTGCACAGGCGATTAAGAAAAATCGACAGATTTTGGAAAAGTTGATGGAAAACCTAGGGATAAACCCAGAAAACCTTCAGAAGCTATCCTACAGTGCTCTCATTCACATGCAACAAGTTGAGAGCTGAAAGATGAAAAAGCTATAACTCTTTGGTTTCGCCTTTAGCCGAAACAAAGTCTATAGCCTGAACCACATTCTTGCCGATTCCTAACAGGCAGACTAAGACAATCATGGCCAAGATCACTGTAAGATCGACCATAATGTTTACGCTAGCCCCTTCAACGGGAACGGCTAGGGCTACGATGCCGCCGTTCAAGACGTAGATGAAGAATATCATCGTGACCAAGGTTCTGGCGACGCCGAACACGTATTGATAGATTGTTCC
>JAOUPL010000057.1 GCA_029879825.1 Candidatus Bathyarchaeota archaeon | reverse complement strand
CTCAAGAAACGTTTAGGGGCAAATACACTCCTCTTACGTTCTATTTGTCCCGAAAAGCCCAGTGGACCAGTTGGGTTAAACTCCAGTTCTCGCGAATAGAGGGAATAATCGGCGACGACCTTCCAGTTTCAGCCATTCAAAACACGGAATGGTGGAACAACACGAAAGGCACGTCTCAGGGCAAAGTGTGGCTTAGTGTAGGTTGGAAAGTGAAGAAGGTGGACTTGAAAGAAGGAGCAGTGATTTTTACTCGTTCCGACGCGTTGAAACCCGAAAAGAAACTTAGGCGCAAGAGGCTCTCCTCCAAAGTCGTTCTTCCAGAGTATCAACCGCGAAAAGTGAAGAAGCCTTCGTTGACTCGAATAGCCAAAGCTCAAGCCAGACTTCAAAACATAGCTCGCCGAAAAACATCCATGAGGCAGTATCGAGGAAAATTCAAACCGAAATCGTCCTACGAAAAACGGCTATACAAACCAGAGGAGAAACCAAGCGCACGCGACGCGTGATGTGACTTTTGAGTACACCATTGTGCGAGGATTCTTCTCATCGTGGAGCGTGATAGGCATGTTAGTCAAAAGCCTTAAGGACTTGCCTATCGTAATGGCTAAAGATGGAGCCGAGATAAGGGAAGTGCTTCACCCAAAGAACGACCCGAAAGGGAACCATCTTAGTTTGGCGCGCGTAATATCTTAAAAAACGAATAAGAAAAGGATTATATAGACGGTGAATTTTCTTATTGTTAAAACCGTGAGAGATTTGCACTCTTGAAAAGGAGAATGAAAATTATGAAAATTGACAAGTCACTTTCAGACCTGATCAAGGAACAAGTCAAATTGGAGAAAGAAATCGCGAAAAAGTTTAGCACGCTGGAACAACGAGTTGATAGCGTAGCCGCAAAGCTTTTGATACGTGAGATGCAACTAGATACGAAAAAACACGCTGAAATCTTAGAGGCAGCATTGGAGGCTATCGGTGGACCCAAATCATTTTGGGACTACACAATTCACATCGATGCAGACAAACGAGCTGTGAAAAAGGAACTGGAAGAACACATAAAAGCTGAAGAAACGATGATGAGCCAAATCGGAGAGGAAGCAAGAAAGACGGATGATGAAGCCCTGAAATTGCTGCTGAACCATTTTGCAGAAGACGAAAAGAGACACCATAAAAATCTTGAAACTATAGTTAACAAAGCCTACAAGATGGAAATCTGAAAGAATTCGCAGAACAAAAGCCACATGCACGCGCATTACAGCGATGTTACAAGTAAAAGCAACATTTCCCATTGTTTTGCGTCTAAAACACTTTCGCGCGCATTACTAATTACCTAAAAAAAGTTAAATGGTATCAAGAGCGGTAGCAAAACGATTTCTTTCCTTTTTTCTGGAAATAGCGATTTTTGACCAAAAACTTGCGTCAACCGTCATGACGCTGATCTCTTGACCTTGGGCTCCTTTTATGATTTGAGATGACTTCAAAGCTGAAATAGTTGCGAACTCGTCAGCCTTGTGCGCACTAATGGTGACTTGAAGGGGAAGGAGTATTTCAAGGGTTAAATGGATTCCTTTGGAGCTATTTCTTAACGTTCTTCGTGTTCCCCTTCAGAGCGCCGAGTGTGGGCGCATTGAGCGGTCAATTGCTAGAGCTTTACGCCATAGCGCTTGTCTTCTTGAGGAAGATGCCCACGCGAATGCCGAGCCATTTTTGCGCCGCCAATGACTTCTTTGCGTGCTTGCTTCTTTGTGCGCGCGCGGACTATGAGAACTGAACGGTTTGCATAGTGGATGATATGGTCGCTTACGCTGCCCAGCAGAAATCGTCCTATGGCGCCGAGGCCTCTGCTTCCCATCACGATGATGTCGTAGTCTCCCTTGTTTGCGGTTTGAATGATTGTCTTGGCGGGGTCGCCTGATTCTAGCTTTTTGTCTAGTTTTATTCCTTCGATTTGATCAGCGGCGTTGGACAGGATGCGAGCTCCAATTTCTTTGGTCACTTTCGGTCTTAACTTAAAGAGGCCTGACTCTTGGACGTAGAGTAATGTCATTTTGGCATCGGTTTCTTTAGCTAGGAGGATGGCATGTTGAAGGGCTTCTTCTGCGTTTTCGGAGCCATCGACCGGAACCAGTATTTTTGATATTTGTCTCTTTTCTCTGGCAATTAGGACGGAAGTTTGAGCGTGGCGTGACACTTTTTCTGCTACGCTTCCCAAGTGTGGCTCTTGTTCTTCTTCCCCGCTGTGTCCCATAACAATTACATCGTAGTTTCCCTTTTGAGCCTCTTTTATTATGGTTTCAGCTGGATCAACATGCTCAACAAGTTTTTGATCTACAGGTATGCCTTCTTCTTTAAAGAGGGCTACAGCATCAGCAACGGCCTTCAACCCTTTTTGGTGATACCAATTGGCGATCTCACTGGCAACCGATTCGGGTAAAGAGGTGGCAGGAGATGCCGAAACATGTGTTTCGACGGGGAATTGGCCGAAGCCATGAGGGACATGTCTGTGTCTTTCTGCAGGGGTCAAGGGTTCGTGAGATACTATGTGCAGGACAGTCACCTTTGAGTTGAGTTTCTTGGCCATGAAAGCTGTTAGCTCTTGGGCAACAAGGGAAGGGAGTGAACTATCCGTAGGAACTAGAATCTTCTTGAAAATCTGATCGCTTTGCATATGATTTTCACCCATAGTTGTTTATGTTGTGCTCGCGAGTTTTAAGCATATGTGACTGTGATATAACAGTAACATTCAGCACATGCGCGTATTGCTTGAGAAGTTCGAGTAAAATACTTAGGCTACCCTTACGCAGATACGCACTTTTTCTGTTACACTCATTTTTGAAAAGAACAACATAGTGAGAATGCTGGACTTGTAACAGACTGCTTTGCGCGCGCTACTTCTGTTTCAGGTTTGGGTATTTTTCTCTTATTTTGGCTTCGGCTATTTTAGCAATCATGGCGTTGGAGATTAGCACATATTTGACTCCTTTGAGATCAGCCAGATCCGCTGGTTTCTGATCCTGAGTCACAAGCAACAAATTGTTATTCTTTGCATACTCCACTATGTCCTTGTCTTTCGCCCCTCGCAACCCTGAATCTTGCGCAGTCAACACATCCCATCCCAGAATCTCAAAATACTCTTTTAGACCCGCGTACATTTCATCAAGCAGAAGCTTCAATCAACCCACCTCACTACATCTTAACTTTGAAATGCCCATCTATTTAGAGGCTTCTTTATACGCGCAAAGTGAGATACGTCATAGATTGATGTTAAACTATAACAAACCACCGAAATTGTGAGGTTATTGCTTCAAGTTTCACGTAGTTTCAGATTTCAGGGTCAGTTCCTTGAAAATGAGATCTACGAGTTGCTTACTTCTGCACACTTGTCTACTGCTTCTTTGTCTGCACGCGCGCAACTTAATTAAGTGCGCATTCGCGCATAAGTAGCCAGTTAGAAAAGGTGACGACGTGGTGGAAAAAAAGAGGCTGCTAGATTCTCTAACACATGAGGATCGGGAAAATATTCTTCTGCGAAACTGGATGTCTCACGACGGACACTGGTTCAGGCATGTCGCCGAGGAGTTCGGGCCTGATGCAGCCAACAAGTTAAACATGCGCACCTGCAGATCCATAGGGAGAACAGACTGGTTCCGCTTGGTAAAGGCTCTGGGAATAGAAAAAGTGGAAAGCCCGGAGCAATTCCTCGAGATCTTCAAAGCAGCGTGGCAGCTGTATGTTCCTCCTCATATCGACGTCGACATTGCCATGAGAGATAACCGAATAACGGCTCAAGTGAAAAAGTGCTTCGCCTACGAAGGCGTAAAAAGGGTAGGGATGGAGAAAATCTACGACTGCGGAATCTTCGAACGCATCTGCTCCTGGATTGACTCCGCTGGAGTAGAATGCGAATTAGAACCACCTATCGGAAAATGCCTAAAAGCACAAGGCAAAGAGTGTAGAAGAACGATATTTCTCCACTTCTAAGATGCGCGCAAGCGGTTGATGACCTTTTATGATCGTGGAAGAAGTCTATGCAAAAACTATCTTATCGAAATCGAAGGTTTTTGATTATACGATTAATCCTTACATTGGCTGCGAGCACGGCTGCACTTATTGTTATGCACGGTTTATGAAGAGGTTCACTGATCACAAGGAAGAGTGGGGAAAATTCGTTGATGTTAAAGTTAATGCAGCAAGTTTATTGCAACGTGAGATAAAAAAGAAAAGACCGGGCGTAGTTTGGATAAGTGGCGTGTGCGACCCTTATCAACCGCTCGAGAAAGAATATGAGCTGACGAAAAGGTGTCTCGAAATTTTGTTAAAGCACGGCTGGCCTGTTACAGTCCAGACGAAGTCTCCTCTTGTGTTGCGCGATGTGGAACCCCTCAGAAAATTTGACAAGATTGAAGTTGGACTTACAATCACCACAGCTGACGAGAATATTAGGAAAATCTTTGAACCGAATTCACCACCCGTTGAACAAAGGATTGAAACGTTAGGGAAACTACATTCTGCAGGTGTAAAAACATTCGCGATGATAGCACCCTTACTACCAAAGACCGAAGGTCTAGCGACGCAGCTAGGCGGGAAAGCGGATTACGTGCTGATCGACAAAATGAACTACAATTACGCAGATCGGACATACAAAAGGCATAGGTTGGAATATGCGATGACAAACAACTTCTTTACCCAGAAGAAAATAGAGCTTGCCAACGCATTTGAAAAAGAGGGTATACCTTATCAATTGCTATTTTGATGCGCACATGAAAACTAATTTCTGAAACTTCTTCTCTTTGACCAACAGTCTCGACAGTAAACTAACCTGTTAGGATCAGGTCTGAACGGAACTTCACATTCTTGACCGCAATCAGAGCAGATTGTCTTATGAATCTCTCCGGGTTCTCTGTACGATATGTGAATACCGCCTTCCAATTCTTCTATCTTAGTTTTCGTTAGAGCTTTTATTCGGCTTAATTCTTCCATTTCTCCGTAGCCCACAAGTGTTATGGCTGTTCCCTCGCGCCCCATTCTGGCAGTTCGTCCTATTCTATGGAAATAAACTAACGCATCTAATGGGATGTCATAGTTTATTATGTGGGTTATTCCTTGGATGTCTAAGCCTCTTGCAGCAACATCGGTTGCAACAAGCAGTTTTAGTTTTCTTTTTCTGAAAGAGTTGCTGACAAAGTCTCTTTGTGTTTGGGTGAAACCAGCATGCAACGGCTTTGCGTCATATCCTCGCATCCTCAGCCTGTTTGCTAGCATGCTCGTTCCTTGCCGTGTCTTGCAGAATATTATAGCTCTTTCTATGTGGTTTTCGTTCAGAATGCCGCAGAGAATTTCAAATTTGTTTCTAGGGTTTACAACCAGGTAGTACTGGTTTATCTGTGTGAGGGCTATTTCGTCTTTGCTTACAAGTATTTTTTCTGGTTTCTTCAAGTATCTATGACACACATTCATTACTGACTGGTCTATTGTTGCTGAGAAGAGGCTTGTCTGCCTGTTTGCTGGCACTCTTGAGAGTATGTATTCTATGTCATCTATGAATCCCATATCAAGCATTCTGTCAGCTTCGTCGAGAACAACAATCTTCACCGATGACAGATTCAGCGTACCTCGTTCCAGATGGTCTATTATTCGACCTGGCGTGCCAACAACAATGTGGACGCCTCCTTCAAGTGCGCTGATTTGTCTTTGGACGGGTTCTCCGCCGTAAACTGGCAACACCCTCAACATTGAGTATCGGCTAAATCGGCTTATGTGGTCTGCAACCTGTATGGCGAGTTCACGTGTTGGCTCTAAGACTAAGCCTTGAACCCTGTTGATTTCTGGGTTTAGCCGTTCAACCATCGGAATTCCGAAAGCCGCCGTCTTGCCCGTTCCGGTCTGTGCCTGCCCAATGACATCTTTACCTTCAAGTAATGGGTTTATTGCTTGAGCCTGAATTGGGAAAAGATTGTCGAATCCAAGCTCTTCGATGCCTTTCATAACTTCTGAACTTAACGGCAAATCTCGAAAGTATTGTATTTGCATATGTTTCATTTCTCCTGTCACAAAAATTTTACACGCAGTTTCCAAGAGCTTTCAAAAGCTTCTTTAATCCCGGCATGAATCAATGTGACAACCACACCAAAAAGCAACCCTCATATAAAAAGGTTTAGCAAACCGACAACCAACCTGCTTGGAATATGTTCCTCGAAAGTCACATTGTATCTTCTTACGCGCGCAAAGCAATTTGGCACCGCTATAACATTCTCACAATGTTGCTATCTTTGGTAAAGAATAGCGCGCGCATTTTCTAGGGCGAATGACGTACCAAAAAGTAAGAGCCCTAGCTAACTTCGCGCTCCATCAAAACGTAGACCGCACGAATGCCAGTGGGAGCCCCCAAAGCGCCTATAGATTTAGCTTGCCATCCTTCCTTTGCCATACGATTGATCTGCGCTACAAGCTTCCTAGCCTCGCCAGTATCGTAGAGGATCTCATACTCCTTCATTTCAATCACCTCTGGGCTGAGTCTGGCAATGGCTTCATATTTGCTTTTCGTAATTGTGTCTGTGGGTGATTAAATTTTACCCACACATAACTCATAAATAAGAGCTATTCTGATGGATGAACGGAGGATCAAAGAGATGAAAGGGAATACACGTCTAAGGGATTTATATTTTTGGTCTGCGCTGCTGATACTCCTTGCTACAGTCTATTTCTTTCTCGCTTCTTATTATCGCTGGTTAAATTTCCGTTTTACAATAGGTGGCGAACCGTTTCATCACTGGTTAAGTTGGACAGGGACCCTCTTCATAGCTTTATTCACACCAGCATATTATATCCTTAAGCGACGAAACCCCAAAAGAGTTAGAATGCTGATTGGGATTCACGTACTTGGCAATTTACTTGCCTTTTTGTTCATCTCAGTTCACTTCGCCCATCAATTGGGTAGACCCCCTCAGTTCTTCCCGAAACTGGGAACAGGAGTAACTTTGGTTGCCGCCGTGATTCTGCTGGTGTCAACAGGCTTTTTCCAAAGGTTCCTGATCGGGAGGAGACTAAGAAGGTACTGGAGGTTTATAC
>JAOUPL010000031.1 GCA_029879825.1 Candidatus Bathyarchaeota archaeon | reverse complement strand
CCTCAGTTCTTCCCGAAACTGGGAACAGGAGTAACTTTGGTTGCCGCCGTGATTCTGCTGGTGTCAACAGGCTTTTTCCAAAGGTTCCTGATCGGGAGGAGACTAAGAAGGTACTGGAGGTTTATACACGTTAGCGTGACGATGTCGTTCTACCTCATAATACTCGTCCACATACTGCATGGCCTAGGAATCATATAGAAGATGCGCGCGCGCATCTTTCGATTTTTCTCGTTCAATCATTGATATAAGAAATTTTCAAAAGAAAGGTAATTGTTTAGATTCGCAAACGCCTCAACTTAAATTTATATAAGCCTTTGATTGTTCAACTGAATAATATGTTAAAAGTCGGCCATAGAGGAGCCAAAGCATACGAGCCTGAGAATACTCTGCGTAGCTTTAGTAAAGCCATAGAGTTTGGCGTAGACGCTGTAGAGCTTGACGTGAGGAGAACAAAGGATGATAAAATAGTTGTTATCCATGATGCTAATGTTGATAAAACTACAAACGGTGAAGGTTTAGTGAATGAGCTGACACTGGAAGAGATAAAACAATTTGTAACAGAGAAAGGTGAGAAAATACCTACGTTAGAAGAAGCGCTCGATTTCTTGGATAAAAAGGTGAAGATTCTCGTAGAACTGAAGGAAACGGGGTTTGAGAAGAAGGTGCTAAGTTTAATCCATGAAAAAGGGTTAGAGAAGAATGTAGTAATCGTTTCTTTCATAGAAGAAGCTCTAAGGAAGGTTAGAGAGCTGGACAACGAAGTAAAGACCGGTTTGATCTACGTAAGACACAAGGACCCTATAAAAGCAGCTTTAGAGTTAAAAGCAAGCTACTTACTTTCGTTCTATCGTTTCACTCACACATCCAACGTTCAAAAAGCACATGAAAAGGGCTTGAAAGTAATAGTTTGGACGATAAACAAGCAAGAAGAAGTTTCTGATTACGTGAAGAAAGGTGTTGACGGCATAGCTAGCGATAGACCTGACATTTTGAAGTAGGCAACACGCATGGAACAGGATTTGAAGGCTAAAGTCAGCAAGTACATGAGTTACCTTCTTAGACACAATCCTGAAAACCTGAAGATGGATAGACACGGTTTTGTTGACCTAGATGAGCTTTTAGAGAAACTTAATGAACGTTTTCAGATCGACAAGGAATTAACTCTTGAGATAGTTGAAAAAAGCGACAGAAAAAGATTCGAAATCGTGGAAAACAAGATCCGCGCATTGTATGGCCATACAATACCGGTAAAACTGGAATTAGAAGAAGATAAGGTCACTAAAGTATTCTATCATGGAACAACACCAAATGCAGCTTCTGAAATTCTAAGAGGAAGTCTCAAACCAATGAAGAGAAGATGGGTCCACTTGTCTCCAACGAAAGAGATAGCAACTGAAGTGGGATTGAGAAGAACCAAGAACCCAGTTATCTTGAAGATAAATGCTGAAGCAGCTAGAAAAAATGGTTTAAGATTTTACAAGGCAACTAACAAAGTCTACGTCTGCGACGCTATACTACCTAATTACATACAAATAGCGCGCTAACAACATTTTCATAATCTTCGCAGTCTTCTCTCGTAGAGGTTTAAAGTAGAGGAAGATTAATCCAAAAGTTGTGAGAACAACCATCAGGTAAAATATTGGATCGGGTATGCCCATCATTCTTGCTCCTAGGAGGGGTTCAGGCTGACATCCGCCCAAGAAGATCCAATGCTGGAGGCCTATCTGCGGGAAAACAACGTAGAAAGGAAGGTCAAAAATGCCGAATAGGCCTAAAACGTTTAATGCAATTCGTGTTCTATTTCCAAGATTCATTTTCAGTAGAATCAAGGCCATCACCCACGCAACAATATTGGTCGTCAACGCACCGCCTAAGAGGAAAACACCATAATTAGACCCTGTGAGGCCCTCAAAAGAGACGTATCCCAAAACAAACTGCGAAGTTAAAGCGAACCGTGGATAGATTTCCAAAAACGTTACCTTCATGTAGGCAAGCCTTCCACCAACAGCCGTTCCCCACACGGCGTGACCAAACTCATGAACAAAGTCTATGACGAGGCCGAGGGGAACGAACAAAACTAGAGGAAAAAAGAACGCCCTATAATCAACGCTTATTTCCAGCTTAGGAAGCACAATTTTTTCGAGAATGAAGAAGGCTGAGAAACAAATGGCTATCCAAAATGCGGTGTCTATAGCAAAGTTAGCTAGCATATATTCGGTGGGTCCGTTTAAATCAGTTACCCGCCAGACTAGAGGGAAACCATAATGTTTGAGTTCGGGTAGACCAAATTTCGGTCCATTCTCAACAAGGCCGGTAGCCAATGACACGAGAATCCCGCAAACTGTACCTCCAAATAGAGACTTCAGCCTTAGAATTTGCGAATTCAATCCCATCACTTCTAATTTGCTTAAAAAAATGATGAGCTTCAATATTGATAATACTATATTTTAGAACACCCTGTTCTAAAACTAGAGTGCGTGTGCTTCAAAATTGTTTTTTGTTTAGAAAATCCAGTGCTGAGGTTAGATTTGAGGTTTCATAGTCGGGTGTTCTCTCAGGTTCTGTGAGTATCTTCTCATCTCTCCTGTTCACCCATATGGTCTTCATCCCAACAACTTTTGCTGGATAAATGTCTGTAATGATGGTATCTCCGATGCTTACCGTATTCTCAGCTTTCCAAGAAAGTTTCTTTAGTGCTTCTTCATAGTATGAGGGCTCATGCTTTAGATATCCTATTATCTCTTCGCCGAGAACATTGCCGAAGTAGTTTGTGCCCAGAACCCTGGTTATAGCCTCTGCCTTCTCCAAGGAATTTTGTCCCCCTGTAGAGAGGCAAAGCCGATGGCCAGCCTTGACAACGCGATCTAGGAACAGCGGAGCCTCATGGAATAACTTAGGATTTTCCAGAATAGACTTGTTAGCTTCCTTGAAACAGACAGCCAACAAATTCGTTGCGTCACTATCATAATGTTCTCCTAAGTGCTGAAGGAGTAGTCTCCAATGGAGGTCCAAGTCGTTGTGTCTCTGTGGATACTGTTCGTGAACGACCTTCCTATGAATATCGACAAGGAAAATATGATACAATTCTTCCCCAGCCAAGCCAAATAAGCCGTCGAGTTTTGAGGCGTAGATGGATTCGGTGTCATGCAATGTCCCATCGAAATCGATAAGTATGTTCCACATCTTCTTGAACATCGAGCTCGCTATTTCCTTTATTCCACTTTTTGCTCTGCGAATCTGGATTGAGATTAACAGAGTCCTAACTTTTAAAGGAATTTGGGCGCGCTCGGAAGAGTTATTCATGGAAGATGTATCGGTATGCGCGGGTGAATGGAAAACTAGTTAAGAAGCCACAAGAAATTGCGCGCGCGGATTTAGTAGGATTTCGGCAAACCCAAAACATGCTCACCGACAAAAGCCAAGGCCATTTGATGGGTTATGGGTGCAAGTCTGATGAGATTTATCTCTCGCCACCAACGTTCTACATCATATTCAAGAGCATAACCGTAGCCGCCGAAAGTTTGCATAGCATGGTAAACGGCTTGGAAACCTGCTTCAACAGCAGCAACCTTAGCCATGTTAGCCTCAGCACCACAAGGTTGCCCCTTATCATAAAGCCAAGCAGCCCTATAATTGAGTAGCCTAGCAGCCTCAATTTTTGCTTTTGCATCTGCGAGGGGAAACTGGATAGCTTGATGAGAACCTATGGGATTTCTGAAAACCTTTCTTTCCTTAGCATATTCAACAGCCTTTTTGATGGCTAAGAGCCCGATTCCAACTGAAGCCGCTGAGAAGGACATTCTTTCAGGGTTCAAAGTGTCCAATATGAGATACCATCCCTTGTCCCTCTCACCCAGCATCTTTTCCTCAGGAATTCTAAGATCGCTGATGAAAACTTCACAGGTTTTTGAGTAGTTAATCCCATGTTTTTCTATGGGAACAACTTCGATTGCCGGGTTAGGTAGATCTACAAGGAAAAGGCTCAAACCCAACGTTCTTTTTGGAGCTTTTTCTGAAGGAGTTGTTCTGGTTATGAGAATCATTCCTTCAGCCCTATCAGCACCTGAAATAAAGATTTTCTCTCCGTTGATTACATATTCGCCTCCTTTCGGCACAGCCGTTGTCTTAGTGGCCAAAGTGTTTGTTCCAGCATCAGGTTCGGTTAAACCCAAACAGAACTCCATACCTTTGGAAATTCTTGGCAGGTATTCTTCTTTTTGACTATCATTTCCATGTTTTACTATTGACAGGCTCCCAAAAACAGAAGTTAGACATAGAAACCATGTTCCAGCCAATCCGCAACCTTCGGAGGCTAAAGCTTCCATGGCTAAAATCATCTCAAACATTCCCATCTCGCTTCCGCCGTATTTTTCAGGAATAACTATACCCGAAAACCCATTCTCAACCAAAACTTTCCAGAAATCCTCAGGAAATTCATGCTTCTTGTCTTTTTCCCTCCAATATTCTGGACCAAAATCTTGAGCTATTTCAGAAGCGGTTTCAACTATCATTTTTTGTTCAACATTCAACTCAAAATCCAAAATTTTCCCACCCAATATTTCTGTGACAAGAATATCTTCGGGCTCAGAAATAAGTTCTTTCATGAAAACAAGCGCGCATGTCTCTGCAATTTTGGGCACATTCTGGAAGTCATGGCCATGCAACTCAGTTTCCCAAGTTTGATAATCAATAACTCTTGGTTCCTGCATGATCACTTCACATGAATAAAACGTGCGCAACAACACTCTTAGAGTGGAAACCTTAATCACGATGCGACATCATACAGGTAAAATTGGTGGAGAAATTGAGTGAACCTGAAGAACAAATTCTTTGCGAAAAATGCGGCAGTCCTGTTGACGATTGCGAGTGTGCCTGCCCTTACTGCGGAGAAAAAGAAGGTTGCACTTGTTGCATAGGCTATGGTTGCGCCACTGGCGGATAGTTAACTGAAAAACTTTTCGTGGAGAGGAAAAATGCATGCACGCCAAGAAAGAATTTAACTGGATGATAGGTGGACCACAAGGAAGTGGCGTTGATACTGCGGCAAACATTTTTGGGAGAGCTTGTGGCTATGGAGGATATCATCTCTACGGAAAAAGAGAATACCATTCCAACATTAAGGGGCTTCATAGCTACTTTCACTTTCGAATTTCAGAGAAAGAGATTGCAGCCAACGTTAATGATGTTAATTTGCTTGCAGCCTTCGACGCGGAAACGGTGGTTAGGCACATAAGAGAAGTAATCCCCGGCGGAGGAGTGATTTTAGAGAAAGAAGACCTCAACACGAGGATTCAAGATATACCTACTCTGCCACCAGAATTCATTGCCGAATTTAAAAAATACCTTGAAAGCAAAGGAATCGGTAATACAGTTAGGGACTTGGTGGGAGAAGCGAAAAAGGAAAACATCCGCGTTTATCCCGTGGCTTTTCTCGATTTGCTGAAAGATTTGGCTGATGAGCTTGGAATTGAAAAGCTAAGTAAAGTCACTAGAATGAAAAACGTGTTGGCTCTAGCCATATCCTTCAGCCTACTTGACTACGATGCTAGTTTAGTTGAGAAAGCAATTAACGCTGTCTTCATTGAGTCGCCCAGAATTGCTGAAATGAACGTTTTGGCTTGCAAGAAAGCCTACAAATATGCAAAACAGACTTTCGGTGACAGTTTTAGCCATAAGCTTAAGAAACTAGATGTTCAAGGTGAAAGAATCTTTCTCTTAGGACACCAAGCTGTGGCGTTGGGTAAGGTCTTAGGAGGATGCCGAATTCAAACTTACTATCCAATTACGCCGGCTGCAGACGAAAGCGAGTATTTAGAGGCTAATGAAATATTCGAGTTGAAGAATGGAAATGGTGCCATAGTTGTTACGCAGACCGAGGACGAGATCGCTGCTGTGAACATGGCTTCTGGAGCAGCCTTGGCTGGAGCCAGAGCCTCAACTTCAACTTCAGGACCTGGTTTTTCTTTGATGGTGGAAGGTCTCAGTTGGGCTGGAAACAATGAAGTTCCAATAGTAATTACATATTATCAGCGGGGCGCTCCTTCAACTGGTTTGCCTACGCGGCACGGACAAGACGACCTTAGATTTGCTATTCACGCAGGCCACGGCGAATTTCCAAGAATTGTCCTCGCTTCTGGTGACGTGAAAGAATGCTTTTTTGATGCTGCCAAGGCTTTCAACTATGCGGAAAGATATCAGATGCCAGTTATTCACTTAATCGACAAGGCTATGGCTAATAGCACGCAGAGCTATTCAGTTTTCGACGTTGGCCAAGTGAAGATAGATCGTGGGAAAATTGTCAGTAGCAGCCGAATTTTCGAAAGCGGTGAATATGAACGATTCAAATTCACTGATTCTGGGGTTTCGCCCCGAGCTTTTCTTGGAACTGAAGGCGCTGTTATGTGGTACACCGGAGACGAGCACAACGAGCTGGGTCACATAAGTGAGGAGCCCTTGAACAGAAATATGATGATGGAGAAAAGAATGAATAAACTCGAAATCGCTCATAAGGAAATTCCAATAGATGAGAGACTTAACTTCTTTGGATTGAAGGAAGCCGAAAACGTTATTGTAAGCTGGGGCTCACCTAAAGGCGCTATCATAGAAGCCATGGAAATGCTTGAAGACGAAGGATATGAATTAGCATTTTTGCAGGTTCGCATGCCGCATCCGTTGCCTAAGGAAAGAATCGCTGAAATTTTGGGCAAAGGAAAAAGGAGAATCTCAATCGAAATGAACTATTCGGGTCAGTTGGCAAGCATAATAAGCGAGAAAACAGGAATTTTCATGGACTTTCATATTCTCAAATATAACGGACGCCCAATGACTACAACCGAAGTTTATGAGGCGTTAAGAAAAATTCTTCGTGGTGACAGCCCTAAAAGACAGGTGTTGAATTATGGTTCTTAAGATGTCCGATTATAAAACTCCAGTTTTCGCTGACTGGTGTCCCGGCTGCGGTAACTTCGGCATATACACGGCCATAAAGATGGCCCTAGCTGAGTTACAGCTGGATCCTCATAGAGTGGTTATTGTTTCAGGGATTGGTTGTTCAGGTAAGACTCCCCACTTCACGTTCGCGAATGGCGTACATACATTACATGGCAGAACTTTACCTTTTGCGATAGGAATCAAACTGGCCAACCCTGAACTGGAAGTAATAGCTGCTGGTGGAGATGGAGATGGACTTGGAATAGGTGCAGGTCACTTTGTTAACACGGGTAGAAGAAACATTGACATGACTTACATCGTACACGACAACGCAGTTTATGGTCTAACAAAAGGACAAGCATCGCCAACATTAAAATTGGGGCTGCAGACGAAATCTCTTCCAAAACCCAACATCAACGAAGCCGTTAATCCAATAGCTTTAGCGCTTGCCTCGGGCTACACCTTCATTGCAAGAGCCTACGCCTACGACGTGAGACATACTGAAAATATTCTAGTTCAAGCAATAAAGCACAAGGGATTGGCTTTCGTTAACATCCAGCAACCCTGCCCTACATACAACGATATTAACACTAAGGACTGGTACGATGGGAAAGACAGAATTGACTCCACGACGGGAAAGCCTAAGCCAAGAATATACAAGTTAGAAGAAACGGATTGGGACCCCATTGTAAAAAGTCCCGATGAAGAATTGGATAAAACAGTGGCTGCGCTCAGAAAATCCAGAGAATGGGGCGACAAAATACCAATAGGAGTCTTCTACAAGAACGAACTTGTCCCAACATACGAAGAACGAATATCAAAGAGAATTCCCTTCTACATTGAGAAGCCACCCTCAAAACAAGAAATCAGCGACGAATCGGGAGCACCTACTGTTACAATTGAAGAATGGTTTAAGAAGTTAAAAGTATGATCTTATGATGTGAACTGCCTTGTCAAATCATGACGAGGATTCATTCCACAAGTGTTAGATAAATGCGCGCACGCTGGGAAATTTGGACAAAATTCTTTAGAAGAGAAAATAGAAGGGTAGTGAAGAATTTTCAGAAAAGCAGTTCCTTATCTATCCAGTCGGGGAACCACTTGTAATGTTCCAACGGCTTCGCTTCTTTCAGCCCCTTATACGTCGCCTTCGCCAGCACGATGGCGCCCCGTCTATCCTTGTACAATTTCACGAGTCCTTTAGCTTCGAGAGATGCTAACACTTTGTCAAGCTTATCATCGCTTACACCTGACAGCCAAGCTTTCATGTCCTCGCGGCTCATGTATATGCCTGGATTGGCCCGGTAATCTTCTGCCAGAAGGTTGAGCACCGTTTTCTCGTTAACTTCTGATATGGTTGACGGTTCAATGGTTGAAATTGGAACTCCCAACTTTTCATGTATGCGGCGGAGAGGCATTCTCAATTCTTCCCTCATGGCTCGCAGTCCCTGTCTGTAGAGAACTATCCTCATGACCTCGTTGCTTCCAGCAGCTATCGTGTTAACCTTCGCATCCCTCGACATGCTTTCAACAGGATAGAACTTTGTCCAACCGTCTCCTCCCATCACCTGAACAGCGTCGCTTACAAGTTTTTCGAAAGCCTCTGACGCGTAGAGCTTGGCGTTGGTTGCCTCTAGAATCGCTTCCTCTTTCATGTCCATTAAGTGGGCTGCGTGATAAACAAGCAGACGGGCTGTTTTCAGTCTCGCGATCATGTCGGCGATTTTGAACTGATTAACTTGAAAGTCGATGGTTGGCACGCCAAATTGAACTCGCCTCTGCGAATGAGCAACAGCGTATCTTACGGCTTCTCGCATGACACCCAAAATTTGAGCGCTGTAAACGGTTCTCTCGAAGTTCAATCCGTCCATAAGTATCTTCCAGCCGTCTCCCTCGTTTGCCAGCCGATTTTCCACAGGCACCCTTACATCGTCAAAGTCTAGATACCCGTTTGGAAAGCCTAACCATCCAGAAAGTTCGTTTATCCTCTCAACTGAGAAACCAGGCGTGCCTTTCTCGATGAACAATGCGCTGAGATGCTTATAGCTGGCTTTGTCTTCAGGACGGTTGCTAGTCCGCACATACACTAGATAGATTTCGGCTGGACCTGCGTTGCTTATGAACCTTTTCTTGCCGTTGACAATGTACTCGTCACCCCTACGCGTCGCTGTTGTTTCTATGCCAGCTGCGTCAGAACCTACGTCAGGCTCGGTGATGCAGACTGCTCCCAACAATTCGCCCTTGGCAACTTTAGGCAGCCACCTTTTCTTCTGTTCATCGTTGCCGAACGCAAGCAGTTGTTCTGTACCGCCGAACATGGTTACGGCGTAAGCGTCTGTCAGAGCAGAGCATACACGAGCGAGTTCTTCGGCTATGATGCAGCAGCCGGTTACGCCCACGTCTATTCCTCCAAGTTCCTCTGGAATTATGGCTCCGTACCAGCCCCTTTTTCCAATTTTTTTGATGAGGTCAAATGGAAACTTCTTTACCCATGCTATTTCTTCTCCCCGCGGTATGTTCTCGTTCGCAAATTGCTTAGTCTCGTCAGCAAGTTTCTTCTGTTTCTCGTTCCACCAAGGGTATTTTTCCACCATTTCTAAACACCGTGAAGAGTATCAGAGTAGATTATGAAGACACTTAAACCTTTGTCAAATGCCGTAAATGCATGTCGATAAGCATATCTCCATCTATACAACAAGCGGATTTTCGATATACGAAAAACTTCAGGGTTTTCAAAGGAGCAAATATCTTGTTCTTTCAAAGTCCTTTAGGCGCTCTAGAAATTTTTCAAGCGTCTTGACCGGGATTCTTTTGTCCACAACTCTTTCTCTCTGAGGATAAAAGCCGGCTCTGACCTGTCAAGCATCATACGTGTGCGCGTCTGAACAGGAACAGATAAGCTATTTGCGCAAGGAAGAAATTAAAGCATTAAAGCTGCTACTGTTAAGTGGTTTGAATGTTGATGGACCCAGAAATGTCGCTGACCCAAAACGTGGAGGAGTTACTCCATTTCTTAGAACGGCCAAAGCCGGCAAAGAAACTCAGCGTAGTGGTTATGCCTGACTTTTTCTTGGATCGTCTGGTAACGTATGAGGGAAACCTCAACCATTTTTCTAAAGCCATGGCCGAAGTTGCCGAACGTAAGGGAGGAAGCATCCACGGCATCAAACAGCTGGAGTTGAGAGGGGGAAACGCAGCTAACACCACCGCAGCTCTAGCCACATTAGGCGCCAAGGTTTACCCCATTATTAGTACGAGCTTGCTGGGGCTTCATCTGCTCAAGTTCTATCTAGATCCCTTTGAGGTAGATCTTTCTCATGTGAAAACGGGTGACAAGATGTCGCTTACCACCGCCATTGAGCTAACCCATCAAGGTCAAAGAGTTAACGTCATGATGAGCGATCTTGGGTCCCTGTCAGAATTCGGTTTAGACCACCTTACTCCTGAAGATTTCCAACTCTTGCGAGAAGCTGACTACGTATGTATATTTCACTGGGCTGGAACCCAGCGTTGGGGAACCCAGCTGGCTGAAGGGGTTTTCGACTACGTCAGGAAAAAGGGGAAGGGTAAAACGTACTACGATACCTCAGATCCAACCCCCAAAAAAGAAGAGGTCCCTAGGCTTGTCAAAGAGGTTCTCTTGGGAAAACTTGTTGACATCTTCAGCGTCAACGAGAACGAAGCCTTTTGTTACGCTTCTCAACTCAATGAAAATGTAGACAGCCTTCAAAAAAAGATGAACCTCGACGAGTTGGCTAGGGAATGCGCAAGAATCTTGGCTAAAAACCTTTTGGCTCGGGTGGACCTACACACGACAACCTTCGCCGGATCGTTCACCAGCAACTCGGAAGTCACGGTGCCAGCCTTTAACGTTCCTGTTTTGAGGGCTACTGGCGCTGGAGACGCTTGGAACGCCGGAAACCTCTTTGGCGACGCTTTAGGTCTTCCGGATCGTCGCAGATTGACGTTGGCAAACGCGGTCGCTGCATATTATATTTCCAGCCCAGATGGAGAGCATCCCACCTTACCTAAGTTAATTGATTTTTGCTCCAAACAATTGTCGAAAATTAAAAATTAGCTTCTATACAAAATTTTTCCTTTCACAATAGTCAGATAAACGTTTACTTCGTCATCAATTATCACAATGTCAGCGTCTTTATTTAGTTCCAAGCTTCCCTTGTTTTCGTCAACGTTAACAACCGCTGCCGGATTTATGGTTGCCATTTTCACTGCTGTTTGCAGAGGCGTTCCAACCAATTTCATAATATTTCTCACTGCCCTGTCCATTGTCAGCGTGCTTCCAGCAAAGTCACCGGATTCTAATCTAGAGACACCATCCTTTACAATGATACGTTGTTTACCTAGCGCATATTCGCCGTCAGGCATACCTGCCGCTCGGATAGCATCAGTCACTAACACCACTCTTTCAGGTCCTTTGACTCGAGTGAGAAGGTTCATAGCGGCGGGATGGACATGGATGCCATCGCAAATTAGCTCTGCTGTCAGTTCGTCATGAACAAGAGCCGCTCCTACCACGCCAGGTTCTCTAGGGTCAAAACCACTCATTCTATTAAACATGTGAGTTGCATGCCGAACGCCATGCTTTATGGCATCCACCGCTTGGATGTAAGTGGCGTTTGAGTGGCCAATTGAAGCCACTATTCCTAATTCTCTCAGTTTCTGTATCAACATTTCGGATCCTTCAAGCTCAGGGGCCAGTGTCACAACCTTTACGGCACGGTTAGAGGCCTCCCATAATTCCTCAAATTCATCTATAGAAGGGAGCCTAACATAGTTGGCATCGTGAGCTCCATGTTTCTCAAGATTTATGTATGGGCCCTCCAAATGCGCTCCTAAAACCTCTGCACCGTCTGTTCCCTTTTCCATTGCCGTCTTCACCGCTTTAACGGCCCTCA
>JAOUPL010000088.1 GCA_029879825.1 Candidatus Bathyarchaeota archaeon | reverse complement strand
TAGTCCATGTTTCAAGGAGCCTAAACGAATCCGAATTAACATTGAGTAGTCTATAAAACTCAGGTTCACAGATCAGATGATCCATACACCAGACAGAGGCAAATCCAAGTTTTTCAGCAACTTTTGCCGCTGAGGAAGCAAGGTCAAACGTTGACGTTAAATTCGGAAGCAGAACTCCAAATCTCGCCTTACCGTGCGCCAAATCAACTCACCAGAACTCAAAACTTACTCGTTTAGTAAGTTGCTGATTCTAGACTAAAATGTTCCTTCTCACGGTTCACATCAATCATGCCTACAGCTATGATACTTCCACATCCTAACGCACATTTGTTCAATACTCACTGAATCCTATCTTGAACATTCTTGTTATTCAGACCAAAGAAAACACATCCAGTCGTCTAGGTCTGAAGGGTCGTAAGAACCCATTACGCTCCCACCTGATTCAGTTTGGGCGCGCGATAGAACTTATCCCTAAGCATCTGTCCGTATTTTTAGTTCAGCAAACATCTCCCTTTTCGCTTTGCAGATGGGACAAACGTATGGCGGTTCTTCGCGGAAGCAGACGTAGCCGCATTGTTTACAGTACCACAATCTTAGTGTAATCTCAGATAGCTCTTGGGCTACCACGACAGCTGCTCCCGAGGGTTCTTCTGCAGGAGTTTCCGCCAATATTCGGTAAGCTCTAGCTTGTTTTTCCGAAGGCCTACGCTCTGGAACTGGTAAAATAGGAGTTTTGCCTTCATACAGTTCTTTTTTTACATAAAGGGAGCAGTAGCAGGCTCCATACTCTTCAACATCAGGGTCTCTATAGTCACATGGACATGTTATGTCTCTATCGAATTCAAACTTTCCAGAAGCGAGTCTACAAGGGCATGAAGGATATCCATAGCGCTCTTCATTCCTTTTAAGCCCCTCAAGAAGGTCTCCAAGAAAATTTGGATCAGGGTTTAGATAGTAGCCATGAGTTTTTGCGTCGCTTTCCGCTCTTTGTCGCACTTTTCCCAAAGTTATCAAATTTCTAAGGTCTCCTTTATCTCGTCCTTGCGAAAACCGTTGATCAATATTTTGTCGTCTATAATGATCGCTGGATAGCTGAGGCTTCCTCCCCTCTTCAGGATTTCTCTTCTAATTTTTTCTCGACCTTCTATGTTTGAAAGGTCAACATCGACATATTCGTATTCAATATTGTTGTCTTTCAGAAACTTCTTTGTCAGTTTACACCACGCGCAGGTGCTTATCGCGTACATGAGAACTTTGTGCTTATTGTTTTTACCTGGGACTTTGGCTATTTTCATTCTTTCCCATCTCACACTTCTACGCATACCTGACCTTCTTCAACCAGTTATTGTGGATTTGATGAACTCCGTCATAGTTCCAGATAATACGCCTAAGACCACTGCACCAACGAGTGCCAGAATACCAGCGAGAGCAACAAGGATTGCCAAGACCGCTACTCCTGTAGGTCTAGTCGTTCGAGCCATCCGAACTCACCGACACCACGTATTGACTCCAATGCATATCTATTTTTTCGCAATCCCTGTGCGTGTATGCATGCCTGAAAAACTTGTAAAGAGAGCGGAATTTGCGCGCGCGCAATTGTACTAATGTTGAACAAAAACACGAAAAGCTTTATTAAATGTGAGGTTCTAAAATATATCGTGAATCTTAATATAAAATAGATGATGCTTGATTGCCAAAAGAGTTCGAATTAATTACTTGTCCAAACCCGGAGTGCAAAGAGAAAATTGGAGAGCTCATTATCGTAAGTGACGTGTCAACAATACCAGTGGAACGGTATTATGCCTGTCCCCGTTGCTTTTTCAAGTTGGATGTGATTTCTGCTCAATTTCTAAGGAAGGAAAAAATGCGCGAGCACGCCGAAGAAGAAAAAGGTCCTTCAAGATGTCCTCATGATTTTGGATACTTGGCAAGCCTTCCTGAAGACGAACCCATTCCGCGAAAATGCTTGGTCTGCCCAAAAGTATTGGACTGTGCGCTGAAAACAAACGACTTCTGATAAGACGGATCCTAATCCGCGCCCAATGTTTATCCTTCCTTCATAAATCTATTAAAAGAAACTTGCAAATGAAATTGAAGAGTAAAGGATGTTCAGAATACTCCGAAGACAGAAATCAGGATACGCACTTAGCCTAGTATTATGTTTAATAGGGCTAACTTCGCTTTTCGTAGTTCTGTGGAAAACCTGGCCTGAAGCCTCTTCAGCCAATAACCCTTTCTCAGCTTTCTGGACGCTTCTTTGGACAGAACAACTGGATCTCATTCCAAGTTTCGAATTTAAACTAGCATATCTTGTCATCCTAGGAACCGCAATGCTCGTTTCTGGGGTGCTAATCTGGGTGTTAAGCCGACAATGGTTTCATCTACCAGCCGAAGAGATTGTGTTATTTCAATGTCCATTCTGCAAGAAGCAATGGAGAGGACACAGAAACCAAGAATTGGTAAACTGCCCTCGTTGCCGTAAACAAACCTATCCGAAAATTGTTGAAAAGTAAATTCCCGCTCATGAGGAATCTTCTAAATACGTTAATCGGTTCAAAGTTAGCGCAATGAAGCGCGCGTATTGGCGCCTCTTCAACGCTTCTTCACCATACATCCTACAATGAAGAGCGTTACAGAAAAGAGGAATACGATCATAAGAAGCAGGGATGTTTCTACTGGGATTTCGAGGTTGAATTTGTAGCTACCTAGATGATGGTAAAAACCAGGCCCATTAGAACTCCAGATGTCCAATACCACCACCAACCTTCTTTCATTTTGAACTCCAAGCGAAACACCAGCAATGTTTGGATTACAGAAAGTCAGATAGCTAAATTTTGAGGAAACGCTATGTAAGTTTCGTCAATGACAAAAGTTGTATTTTTGATTCTTAGTCTGAATTCATACGCATTAAATACGATTTGAGAAACATGTTTTTTGAAAATGATGTGACAGACAAAATACGCGCACGCGCATGTTAGGCTAGAATAAATCCATAGTTTTAATATTCATGGAGGTATGAAAAGCATAAAGGAGCGTCTCTTCGCGAGGGAGACAAATGAGTACGAAGCCTATAAGTGAAGAAGTACGGCGTAGATTTCCTCGGTTAACGATGAGTTTGGTAATGGCGGTTATTTTTTGGATAGTAAGCGCCATCGTTGTGCGCGAGCGAACAATTAAGGAACTGGTCATTCCAGGTCTTAATGTAAACGCTGGCACTCTGGTAGGGTTCATAGCGCTGCTTTTCACAGCAATTTTTCTAATTAGAGCCTTGTCAGACGCCTTGATACTAAGCGACATAGTGACAGACATCATCGTGAAGCGATTAGGCATAAAAGAAGAAAGGTCGTCAAGAAGAGCGGCTAGAGATGCCATATATATCATTATCATCATTCTGGTAGCAACGGCCCTTTACCCCCTCTTAGGGACACTAGGGGACACTGGAAACACGCTAACAACCGTTACAACATACGTTGCCCTTGCGATAATTCTCCTGTTGATTTATGATATCGGACGAATCCTTTATCGAATGATTGAACAAAGAGCTGAGTCGGTGGCTGATCGTCTCGCCAAGATGGCTGAACGGAGCAAAAATAGGGAATGATATGAGCCCAATTCAAATAATTTTTATTCTCATCTATGTGCTAACGGTTCTTCTTTCGGCAACCGGAATTGTTGCCATGTCTGTCGCTGCCTTAATTGGAGCTTTACTTACCGCTTGGTTTGGACTACAATATAACGTGTTCACATATGATGAAGCTTCGGGTTTCATAAACATACGACTCATCGGACTATTGATCGGCGTAATGATCGTGGTGGAAGTGGCTCGGAGGAGCGGGTTGTTTCGTTTTGGTGCCTTATACGCCGTTAAAATTTCGAAGGGAAACCCGCGTATGCTTTTTGTCTCTATTTGCGTTGTCTCTGCCGCTGTTTCCATGTTCCTCAGCGATCCGACGGCGATGTTGCTCATAGCTGCTGCTACGGTGACGATAACTAGACTTCTAGGTTATGATCCTGTCCCCTATTTCATTTCTGCTACTATTATGATAAATCTTGGTGGTACAAGCACGTTGATTGGTTCCGTGAGTAACATGATAATTGGTTTAGAAGCAGGGATGCGCTTCACAGACTTCATCAGCTACTTGGCCATATGTGAAGTTGCCCTTTGGGGGTTAACCATTCTCGCGTTGTACATGCTCTTTAAGCCAAGACTTGGAGATAAAAAAGTTCTACCCAAATACGACCCTTGGGAGACTGTAGAAGATAAGAAAATTTTCTATCGTTCAATCTTAATTCTCGCTCTTCTAATACTACTTTTTTTGACATTAGAAAACTTAGGAGTTGGACCAGAAGCCGTTGCTCTTGGCTGCGCTATCCTTGCCTTGGTTCTTAGTGGTTTAGATCCAACAGAGATTTTCAAAGGATTGGATTGGGAGACGGTATTTTTCATTGCAGGTTTTATGTTCGTAGTAGGAGGCCTAGAAAGTACAGGAATCTTGAACGACATATCAACGCAACTTTTTCAGATGGTTGGAGGCAGACCATTGGAGGCCACCATGGTGACTTTGTGGTTTAGCGGACTTGCCAGCACCGTAGTAAGTAATATTGCAATCGCTCTAACGTTTGCTCCAATAATTGCTCCAATAATCAGCGGAGTTTCCGGATTAAACTCTGCAGCCGTGTGGTCAGCGTTAGTTCTTGGGACAAATCTTGGAGGTGCAACTACCCCCTTAAGTGGCGCTGTCTGCATGATGGCTATCGGCGCCCTCAAACGTGAAGGAATTTCACTGAGTTTCAGTGAATTCACAAAAGTAGGGCTAATAACATCAACACTTCAGTTAGGCTTCGCCAGCCTTTATCTTATTTTAAGGTTCAGATTAGGAGTGTGAACAAATTGGCCAAAAAGTGGCTTGAAGCTAGAAAAAGAAAATCAGAATTCGAATATGACGAGACTAAAAGAGAATTTGAAATGGCTATTGGAAAACCGTTCATTACTATAAAAGTGGAGATTCCAACAGGATTCGAAGATCTCTACAATCAGTTTCTGAACTTAGAAAAGGACGAGCAGTTCCATGAAGAAGTTAAAGACCTTGCTAAAAAACGACTCATACTTGAAAAGCGCTACCGAAAGAGCGAAATTTAAGTTGTAAGCGCTTTATCATCGTGCATTTATAGGCTATTAATCAT
>JAOUPL010000027.1 GCA_029879825.1 Candidatus Bathyarchaeota archaeon | reverse complement strand
ATAGAAATAATGGAGTTGCAATTGAAGCATAACTTAACAAAGAAAAGGGCGGAATCTAAGCTCTTAATCATGTACTACAAGGCCCTCAATGCCGTATCAAAAGCCAAACTCATTATGCATGGCATTAACAGCCAAGACATCAAAGCCCCCCAACCGCCAATTTCACTCGATCCATTGAACGATCATCACCGAAAGAGAATCGTTCAAAACCACTAGACTACCCGCCTTCAACCCTAAAACCTACCTCCTCTGCGACTCCTAAGGACGTTGCGACGTACATAACGTAGTTGTTATTTTGGCCGTCAATGTTGTTAATGTTAAGCTTGTTCCTTCACAAATAACATCAAAGCTAATGTTAGACTTGTCAATACTAGAGAAAAGTAGAATGGTGCAGACATTCCGAAGTTAACCCATAGTAGCCCAGCAACAACTGAGGCGGGTAGTGCACACAATCCAACAGTCATTTGAAACGTTCCTAATATGCTTGCTCGATATTCTGTTGGCGACAGTTCAGAAACAAAAGTTCTTTGCACAGGCTGTATTGCTCCTAGATGCATACCATACAAAACAAACAGTAGCACAACTCCCACATACGATCGTGTCAAAACAAAACCTACGCAAAGAACTCCCCATAGAGAGTAAGACAAAAACAACACGAATTTCCTGCCCAGTTTATCGGCAAGTTTTCCGAAAGGTAGAGACATCAATGAAGCCGTGACGGTGAAAATCAAGTATAGAACTTGAACAACCCATTCTTCAAAACCGAATTCTCGCGCATAGACCTGCAGGAAGGAATAGCTGAAGGAACCCAAGGCGAACACGGCGCTTAATATTAGAAATAACTTCAAATTGGGAGTTAGGTCTTTCAAGGAAAGCCCCTTATAGATTTCTCTTGTTTTTCTGTCCTTTATGAACAAGAAAACGAACAGAGCGCCGATTAGGGATGGAATCGAAGCGAGCAGGAACAGGTTTCTGTATCCAAGATAGCTGAAGAACAGAATAGAAATTATCACGCCGCAGGCAGCGCCCAAGTGGTCCATGGCTCTCAACAAACCGAAGTTTCTTCCCCTCTTTTCCCTGGTAGAAATATCAGCAACAATGGCGTCTCTTGGCGCGCCTCTTATCTTTCCTGACCTATCCAAGATTCTGAAAGGAATTAGATGTTGCCACATTGTCGAAAGAGCATAACCCAACCTGGATGCTGACCCGCATAAATAACCGGTCCAGATGAAAATCTTTCTTTTTCGTATTCTGTCAGAGAGGTATCCGGAACCCGCCTGTGATATAGAAACGATGGCGTCGCCTAAGCCGTCTATTAACCCAAGAACCGCCATGTTTGCTTTCAGGAATTCGGTTACAAATAAGGGCCAGATAGGATAAATCATGTCCGAACCTAAGTCGTTTAGAAACGATGCTGACGAAAAAACTCTCATAAACCTTCTAGTTTCTTTTTGTTTCACGCTTAGTTCGTTCTCGCTCACAACCATACCCTCTAGTTCCGTTTTGTTTTTAAGCATGAAACCATCTTATAAAAGACTCTAAAAGTATGTGCACACGCATTTGCTAACGGGGTGTCACGCCAAAATGACTAATGAAGAATTTGCTGCCATTAAGAAACTGAACTTCAATATGTGTATGCAGTGCGGTGAGTGCACCGGTTCATGCCCTATTTCCCCAAAATCCCAACTCAACCCTAGGAGACACATGCTTGAGACCGCTTATTTAGTCTCCCCCTTAACCATGCGTCCTCCCTTGAAAATCTACGAAAGAAATGAAATTTGGGACTGCACAACCTGTTCCACCTGTTCGTATCTGTGCCCCAGAGAAGTAAAGCCTCTAGACATAATTATCGGTCTCCGCGGCCTTCTCGTTGAGCAGGGGCGCATTCCATCCACATTAGGAGATGCTTTAGAAGGAGTTTATAAGTATGGGAATCCGTGGGGGCTAAGCCGGAGTAAGAGGTCTGATTGGGCGCAGGATTTGAAAGTAAAGTATGTTTCAGAAGGGGAGAAGGCTGATTTACTATATTTTGTTGGTTGTGCTGCGTCCTATGATTCTAGGGCACAAGAAGTAGCTAGAGCTATAGTAAAGAACTTTAACGCCTTGGACATCGACTTTTCGATCCTAGGAAATAAGGAAACTTGCTGTGGAAACGAAATATACTCGCTAGGAGAGAAAGGACTCTTTGAAGAGTTGGTCCAAAAGAATCTAGATCTTTTAGACCGCTACGGTGTACAGAAAATCGTTACTACCTCGCCACACTGCTTCCACGCGTTCAAGAACAGATATGGAAGAGAGCTCCCTGTCAAACATTACACACAATATTTCGCAAATTTGATCGATGAGGGAAAGCTTAAGCTTTCAGGAAAAATTGAAAAAGCGGTAACTTATCAGGACCCCTGCTTTTTGGGTAAACACAACGACATCTACGATGAACCTAGAAAGATAATTGAAAGCATTCCAAGTGTAAGATTTGTGGAACTAAGCAGGTCGAGGAAAAGAAGTGTTTGTTGCGAAGGCGGAGGGGGAAGGATGTGGCATGACATCCCTGGGGAACGTCTCGCCGAAGGTCGCATTAGGGAAGCACTTGACGTTGGAGCAGAGATAATAGTTGTGGCGTGTCCCTTCTGCTTGTTAACATTTGACGACGCCATCAAGACAACGGGCAACGAAGAGAAAATTCAGGTCAAAGACATAATGGAGCTGGTTGCTGAAGCACTTTGACTCTTTTAATTTAGTATCCTACAGTTGAAATCTTTAAAGTCCTTAATCTGAACTGAAAGTCAAATTTTAAGCCTCAACCGCCTAAATTTCTATTCCATTAGATGCAGCGTAAGTTACTTAAAGGTTAAATATTGTAAATACTCTCTTTCTGAACTCTGTAAGTTTAGAGAATGGGTGGACAGGGAAAGAGAGAATGGACACAATTGTTTGCGTTAAACACGTTCCAGAGACAGCTGAGGCAGAAATCGCTGTTGATAGTAGTGGAAAAGGGATAAAGACGGAAGACCTTGTGTTCGACATCAACGAGTGGGATGACTACGCCATTGAAGAAGCTGTTTTGATGAAGGAAAAGCTTGGAGGCTCAGTCACCGTTATAACAATGGGTCCAGAAGACGCAGATAAAACCTTGAGAAAGTGTCTGGCTAAGGGAGCAGACAAAGCGATAAGGTTAACGGACAAAGCCTTCGAAAGATCCGATGCTTACGCCACAGCCAAAATTTTGCACAAAGCCATCAAAGATTTACCCTTCAACCTAATCTTAACCGGCACCCAAGCCAGCGACGACGGTTATGCTCAAGTTGGCGTCATATTGGCGGAGTTACTCGGAATTCCCCACGCTACCATGGTGAAGAAAATCGAGTCCAAGGAAGAATTCGTAAGAGTTAATCGCGAACTAGAAGGAGGCTTAGAGCAGGTCATGGAAGTAAAGCTTCCAGCAATGCTGGCGGTTCAAACAGGGATCAATGAACCCCGATATGTATCGATAATGGGCATCAGGAAGGCTAGGGAGAAAGAGCTGAAGGTTCTTGGTTTGGGAGATCTTGGCTTAAAAGAAGAGGAAGTTGGAGAATCTGGATCTTGGATAACCATGGAAGAGATGTTCATACCTCCGGTGGAGAAGGAAGCTGAAATTTTGACCGGAGGACCCGACGAAATCGCAGCAAAGATTGTTGAAACTCTAAAGGCAAGGGGGTTGGTTTAGATGACGGAAATTCTTGTTTTAGCTGAGCACAGGCGGGGCGAATTCAGGGATGTAACGTTTGAAATGTTGACCAAGGGCAGGGAGTTAAGCCAAAAGATAGATGCTGATTTAACAGCGGTTCTCCTAGGTCACAATGTCAAAGAATTTGCAAAAAAGCTTGCAGATCACGCGAAAAAAGTTTTGACTGTCGACGACGCAAGGCTAGAGGACTTCAACGCAGAGGCGTATCAAAAGGTTTTATCACATCTAATCTCCGAACGCAAACCATTGCTTACCTTAATCGGGCACACTTCTTTTGGCGTCGACCTAGCTCCAAGTCTTGCCACTGAGTTGAATGTTCCGTTAGCCACAGATTGCATAAACGTAGATTTCGAAGAGAAAAAGCCGATTGTGGTTCGCCAAGTATATGGAGGCAAGGTAAACGTTAAAGCGTCGCTTCACACATCCGAGAGCTACATTGTAACACTCCGTCCAGCCACCTTTGAAGTCCAAGAAGTCGAGCCTCTAGGCGGTGAAATAATCGAAATACCATCTCCGCTTAAGGAAGACATACCGTATAAAAAATTCGTTGAATATTATGAGCCTCCCGCAGGAGAAGTAGACATAACCGCAGCAAATATTTTAGTGTCTGTAGGCCGCGGAATCAAGGACACCGAAAACATGCCAATAGTTGAAAAACTGGCAGGGGCACTTGGAGGAGCCCTAGCTTGTTCACGACCCATCGTGGATAAGGGTTGGCTTCCATCAGATCGACAGGTTGGAACTTCTGGAAAAACGGTGAAACCGAAGCTTTACTTAGCCGTCGGCATTAGCGGCGCCTTTCAACACGTATCTGGAATGAAAAACTCTGACCTCATTATTGCGATAAACAAAGATTCCAAAGCACCGATCTTCCGTGCCGCAGATTATGGCGTCGTAGAAGACCTATTCAAGGTCGTACCTACATTAACGAATAAAATATTAGAGGAAAAAAAGTCAAGTAGCTAAGTTTGAGATAAAAGAAGAAAGGAGGTGATAGAATGGAATTTGAACTAACTGAGGAACAGATGGACATCAAGAATGCAGCCCGAGAATTTGCAGAGAAGGAATTTACCTCAGAATTGGGAAGAAAATACGATGAAAACTATGAATTTCCATGGGAGTTATACAGAAAAGCTGCTAAGCTAGGTTTCATCGGCGGAGATCTTCCTGAAGAATACGGAGGACAGAGATTAGGTTGCATTGAATCATGTCTAGTTAATGAAGAATTCAACAGAGTAGATTCAACATGTGCCTCATTATTAAGCGGAGTCGGCTTTGCTGCATTAATTCCAAAATTCGGCACAGAGGAACAAAAGAAAAAATACATCCCGAGAATATGCAAAGGCGAAATCGTATGTGGGATGGCGCTTACTGAGCCCAACCATGGTTCTGACGCTGGAATGGTAGGTTTAGATACAACTGCAGTGAAAGATGGAGACGAATGGGTAATCAACGGGGCTAAAACATTTATCACATGCGGCGCAGAAGCAGAATTCATTATGGTTTGCTGCCAGACAGATCCCAAGGCCCAGCCGCCATACAGAGGAGTTACCATGATTATAGTCGAGAAGGGAACTCCAGGATTTGACACTAACTCACTTAAGCCAAAAATGGGTTGGAGAGGAGCCCCACAAGCAGAGCTGTCGTTTGACAATGTTCGAGTGCCGCTGAGCAACCTTCTTGGGCAAGAAAACAGAGGATTTCACCAGATCATGTCATACTTCGACTTTAGCCGAATACCCATCGCGGCAGGAGCAGTAGGCATAGCTCAAGGAGCCTTTGAACGCGCCTTAAAATACTCTACACAGAGAGAACAGTTCTTCCAACCCATCGCAAACTTCCAAATCACACAATGGAAAATAGCTGAAATGGCAACAAAGACAGAAACCGCAAGATTGCTTGTACATAAAGCTGCTTGGCTAATCGAAAACAAACCCGACAAACTTAGATTGATCACTAGACATGCTGCGATGGCAAAAGCATACGCAGCTAGAGTCGCCAAAGAGGTTACTGACGAAGCCCTGCAAATTCATAGCGGCGTTGGCTACGTTGATTCCGATATTGAACGCTTTTATCGTGACGCTAGAATCAACGATATCATAGAGGGAACAGGTGAAATTCAAAGATATATAGTTGCTAGGGAATTTTACAGAGAAATAGGCTTTTCAATCTAAACGCTATGGCTATTCAAGGTCACCCAACAATTTTCTCAGCGATTCCACTTCCTTCCTCAATGTGGCTACCTCTTCCTCCAAAGCACTAGCCTTTTCCTCCCCCACTTTCCTAAGTTTATCGATCTCTTCTAGAAGATCAGCTTTCTCACTTTCCAACTTCTCAATTTTTTCCCGTAAACTTCTCGAAGTTTGCATAAGCCCTTTCTCGATTCCCTTAATTTCTTTAATTATGCCTTTAATGGTTACCCTTTCTTTCCCAAGAACAACCCGAAATCTTTTTTCACATATAGGACACTTGAACAACCCTAGCGTAAGCTTAAACCGCTCACCCGTCTTGCTAGGCCTGCCAACCATGGACCACGTTTTAAGAGGACTAGCAACCTCGGTTCCACACTTGGAACACTTAACCAAATTCCAAGCCTCCGTACTAAACTAAATTGCCACTTAATTCTCTAAAATGTATCCTCAAAGATGCTACAGCTTACAAAAATTAACAGAGGAATAGTTAAAGGGATATGATGAACTGCAGGCGTTCAACCAATTCCTTATAGCGGTTTCTTATTGTAACTTCCGTCACCTGAGCAATTTCGGCAATTTCCCTCTGAGTTTTTCTTTCTCCAGTTAGAACCGACGCGATGTAGCTGGCTGCCGCAGCTATGCCTGTTGGTCCTCTTCCCGACGTAAGTTTTAGCTCCTTCGCAGCTGTGAGGATTTTGTGGGCGATTTCTTCAACCTTTCCCTGCATGGTTAGTTGGTTGGAAAACTTGGTTACGTATTGGCTAGGCTTTAGGGGCGGAATGAAATAGTCAAGCTCTTTTACGAGAAATCGATAGCTGCGTCCAACTTCCTTTTTATTAATGTTTGAGGCTTGAGCAATCTCATCGAGAGTTCGAGCCAATCCGCATTGTCTGCAGGCTACGTATATGGCGGCTGCTGTTACGCCTTGAATAGACCTTCCACGGATAAGGCGCTCTTTAACAGCTTTACGATAGATAACAGAGGCAGTTTCAAGGATATTCTTGGGTAGGCTGAGACTATTCGCTATCTTGGAAATTTCAGAAAGGGCAAAGGCAAGGTTTCTCTCCGTAGCATCAGAGACCCTGATTCGGCGCTGCCACTTACGAAGCCGGTAAATCTGAGCCTTCTGCCCAGGAGAAAGCCTTTTGCCATAAATATCACGGTCATGCCAGTCGATCATGGTAGAAAGACCTTTGTCATGAATGGTGAAGGTAAGGGGGGCACCAACTCTTGCGCGCTTGGCGCGTTGCTCATCGTCGAAAGCGCGCCACTCTGGTCCTCGATCTGCGAGTTTGGCGGCAACAACAAATCCACAGTCCATGCACACAATCTCGGCGCATTCGTAATCTCGCATAAGTCGGGTGCTTCCGCATTCGGGGCACTGTCTAACCCTCAACGGTTGTGGGACTTCTTCTTCCTTCATCTTTTTTTCTTCCTCTCTTTCCTTCCGGGTTTAGAGGGGATGACGTAAAGAACGCGATTAACGAGACGCTGCGGGTTCTGTATGTTGGGTTTCACCGCCACGTATGTTGAGGAGGTGGGGCCAAACACGTCAAAAACCATTCCCACAGGATTGAGGTTTTCATCCATCACCTTGTCGCCGATTCGAGGGATGTTTTCCGCCTTAAGAATTATGTTCCGGCTGGAACTCACGTGGAGGACATGGCCGATTCTCTGCAAATCTTCCTTTCCCCTCGCAAAACCTATGGTTCAAACGAGCCGCTTTATTTAAACCTTTCTAAGAACAAATTCTGAAAATCTTCACTTTGCGTCTTCAACTCCGACGGTTTAACATTGTTTTCAGATATATGTGAATCGATTGATAATTTTTTGTCAAGATTAGCTCAAATGTTCTTACTTCAACAGCATCGAGAACCCTGATTCTGCCAGAGATTTTTATTTTCCACCGTAACGAATAAAGCACCTGAAATCCATAGGAGATTATGATTGAAATGCGGAAACAAAACAAGATTTTTCTGTGGCCAGTTTACTTCGATGCCAACAAAACCCGAATGGAGGGGCGAAGAGTTCCAAAAAAACTTGCTACACCATCACCAAATCTAGACGAAATTCAAAAAGCAGTGAAAAGGATGGGTCTTCAACCTGAAATAGTCCCTGACGCCATACATCCAAGTTCTCCACGGCAAGAAACTGGCCTACTCATTATCCCTAAAAAAGATTCTAAAGTCGAGACCCTGCGGAAGATTGCGAAGGAACTTTTGGATATCCGTGGATAAGACCCAGACCGCTAAGCGGTTTCTTTTGGAGCGAGAATGGCGTTTACGATACCGTCTTGTCCGGGGCGGGATGTCACCCGTGCAGTTCCCAAGGGAGTTCCAATTATTGTTCCCTTAGTAATTACGCCTCGGCGGTCGTAATCCACGTTAGCTGGATTCTTTATCACGCGAAGAATCTCTACCTTAGTGGTTTTTCCAGAAGCATCAGAAACGTTTGCGTGTTTTGTAGCTAACAATCGAACCTTTTCGTTACCTCCATGTTTACGGCTGACTTTCCTCTTAGGTTTACCCAACCTTGTTTCCGCTGGAAAGGAGCCTCTTCCAAATCTTCTTTTCGTTCGATAGGGTCGTTTTCTGCCGCCCGAAGCTTTTCTTTTATGTTGATCTCCATGCCACACAGACAAGTCTACATCATCTCAGAGGATATCGATGAGACTACCGAAACTTGACATATAAGTTTATCTTAGCAACAGCCTTATTTCTCTAGGTTTGTTTTCTCTTCCAGTTCGGGCCTAGCAAAATCTTCGAAAATACTTTTGAGTTGACGCTTCATGGTTCGTAAGTCGTGGCTTAGACCGAAGTAGTCAGCAAAAAACTCGGTTGTTCGTATCACTTTTTTTCGTCCAGCCCTCTCACGAATGATCAAATCTAGGTCTTCCAGTTGCCTAAGGTGACCATAAGCGTGATGACCTCTGACATCGATGACTTGGAGCTGAGGCACCGGTTGGCGATAGGCAACATAAGACAGGGTCTTCAAGGGACCCCTAGAAAGAAGTTGCCTTGTGGCCAACCTTCGAACTTTAGGCGTGTATTCCGCCTTCAACTGCAAAACGAACCGTTCACCCTCAAATTCAAGGATTTCGAGGGCTGTGTCACGATTTTTATACTTCTCCATGAGAGTCTTCGCGAGCCTTTTAACTTTCGTTTTAGAGCGAGTCCCAATTAGTCTTCCCAAAGTCTTGAAATCAAGAGGCCGCCCAGCCACGTAGAGCGCTGCTTCCAGCACTGCTAAATCGCGCGTAAATTTTTCTTCTTTAAGCGATTCAGACGATTCCTGTTCCTTTTCATTCAACACTTGGGCCTCCTGTGATGGTTATGTAAAGTCCGCCGAAGTCTTCCTCTTGCCACAAGTTCACTTTGCCTCTTTGTGCAAGGAAGAGGAGTATTATGAACTTTTTAACTGCTTCAAGCTTTTCTAATCCAGCTACAACCTTGGAGAATACAATCAACTTCGCTTCACTTGCGAATTGGCAGAGGAGATTATACAAATTTTCCATGCGTTCTTCGATTTCCATCAAATATAGGTCAACTTGAGGAAGAACTTCCGGCGTGGGTAAGAATGGTTCCAAACGTGGTTCTGAAGGAACTAAGCGTTCACCCTTCAACACTTCATCCAATACATTCAACAGATGATGAATGGTCGTTGAAGATAGCTCATAACGGAGCGGAAGGAACAAGGGGGGAGGTAGGAAATCTGGGGGAAGTTTAGGTGGAGGCGGAGGCTCCTCCAACTTTAGCAGAAGTTTGGACTTCATGAGATATATTGTGGTGGAAGAATCGAGGGCCACACCCGAGGCTCTGAAATCGATTTCTCCTCTTTTCTCCATTTCCTCCAAGAAAGACCCTAGCAGAAAGGAGATGTTGACGTCCCAAGGCATTATCTTTTGTAACCTGTGAAGCTCGAATAGTATGTTCCATGGAGGCTGAAAATAGAAAGGTTTTTCCATAGACGAGGACACTACGCAGCCTCCTTGAGCATGGCGGAAACCACGTGGGAGACTCCGTTACGTTCGTATATTCCATATATCTTCTCAGCTTTACTAACCATCTCAGGCTTCAACGTGATAACCAGAAACTGTGATTTCACCGATTCTTCAGCCAAGAGTTCTCCTAGCTTGGCTACGTGAAAGGCATCCAGATGCGCGTCGATCTCATCAAACAAATAGAAGGCGGCGGGCATGAAATCTTGCAGAGCAAATATGAAGGCAACTGCTGCCACAGACCTCTCTCCGCTGCTGGCTCCACTCACGAGGATGGGAGGTTTGCCGGGGAATTGAACAACCATATCCATTCCGCCGGTGAGTGGGTCTTCAGGATTTTCGAGTTTTAGGACAGCTTCTCCACCGTCGGTGAGTTTCGAAAAATATCTACTGAAGCTTTCATGTATTTTGCTGAAGGCGCCCATGAAAACCGCACGCTTTTTCCTTTCAATTTCATCCATGAAAGAGACGATGGCTTGTTTTTCCTTTTCAAGCTCATTCATACGTATGGATAGTTCCTTGTATCTTGAAGCTTGCTCAGCGTAATGTGTTAGAGCTAGTTGATTAATGGCTCCTAGTCGCTCCAGCTCAAAGCGTAACAGTTTAAGGGAAGACTCGGCCGTCTTGAGTTGTTCCGGCGAAATCTTCAAGGGCTCTTCATAACCGAGTTCCTTCAATCGACGACGGTGCTGATCCGACTGCAATTCGTATGTTTGAAAGCTGAGTTGAAGTTCATTGAACAACCGATCCGAACGTTCATACACGACAGCCAATCGATTCAACTTCTTATCAATGTCATCAATCTGAGACGTAAAATTCTTCGACTCCTCCCTAGCAGTCAAAACGGTGCGAGACAATTCTTCTTTGGTCTTTTCGAGTTCCAGAAGCTCTTTTTCGAGTGTCTCCTCTTTTAGACGCGCTTCTTCAACTTCATTTTCTACGGTTGAAATCTGCCACTTCACCTTTCTAAGCTGAATTCTGATGTTATCAGCACCTATCTTGAGGACATTTTTGAACTTGGATTCAAGGGTTGCAAGATTAGTCTCTATGCTACCAAGTCTCTGCCGCAACCCGATGAATTCCTCTCCAAATCTTTCTCGCTGAACCTCCATTTCTTGAATCTGAACTGGATCAGTTTTTCGCCGTAATTCCGCTAATTCATTGCGTAATTTTTGCATTTCTTTTCGAAGAGTAATGCGTTGCGCCTTTTGGAGTCCTAGCTGCGTCTTCTCTGTTTCAAGACGCTCATTAACCCCTTGGATGTACCTTTCGATATGCTTGATATTTCTTCTAGCTTGCTTGACGCTTCTGCGTACTCTCGCAATTTCGCCCTCAAGGGTGGTGATGGCTTCAGCCAATCTGGCGAGTTCCATCCTAGTTTTGTCGATTTCCTCGTCAAAAGCACCTATGTCGTGCCCCCTCTTTGCTAAGTGCTCCTGAAGAGCCCTTACGGCTTCGTCAAGACTTTTCACAGCAGACGCGCTTGGAATGATGGAAGAGAAGTCAACAGGCGCTCGATAATAACCGCTTTCAAATCCTCCACCAGCTTCATAAAGGTCTCCGTTAAAGGTAACTGTCCTGTGACCGCTACGAGAAGCCACGAAAGCGGTTTTTTCATCTCTTGTTAAAAGGGTGTCTCCAAAGACGAAAATCACGGCGGGTTCGCATCTTTTCGCGCACTTGACAAAGGCAGAGGCAGGCCCGCTTACTCCCCTAAGCTTTGGGGGATTGATGGACTTGATGATGGACAATTCTTCAAGGGGAATTATTTTGATTCTACCCAATTTTAGGCGTTTCAGTGTTTCAGCGCACGTGAACGCCGCGTCAAAATTTTGAACAACAATGGAGTCGAGCCAACCGGCTGCTGTTGCCTCTATGGCGCGCTCATAACCGCTCTCTACTTTGATCAGATCTCTGAGTCGTCCGTGTACACCGGAAATTACGCCCAATTCTGCAAGTTCTTCGATGTTTCTTAACGCGTTTTCCTCTGTTGCAACTCTTTCAGCAAGTTCACGTTGAGTGGCAAACTCCACCACCGCTTCTCGAGCGGATTCAGCGATTTTCTCGGCTTGGGCTATCTCGTTCTCCACAGACTCCCTTTGTGCACTTCTTCGCTCCAGGGTTCGTTCAAGATTTTTAGATCGTTTTATCTGCTCCCTCTGCACCACCTTGAGGTCTGCATAGGATTTTTTGAGGTCGTTGAGGGTGGATGTAAATCTATCCCTTCGGGTTTTGAGATCGTTTAGTCGACGTGAAAAAACTTTTATTGTTGTTTGGCTTCGGAAATAGTCACTTCGAAGATTAATGAGATCCCGAGTAAGCCTGTCTAATTGTCCCTCAACTCCCCGAATTTTTTTGCTGTTTTCGCCCAAGGTAGACCGTAATTCTGCGGCTTCATTTGAGATAGCCTCATATTGAGATTGTTTGATGCCAATTTCTTTGGAAAGGCCGTCACGTTCTCGTTTTAATCGCCGAATCTCCTTGCTGTTTTCAGCGATTTCGTTTTTGATAGCCTCTAGCTGCTGGAGACTATTCTCCCTCACTTTTTTGAGACCTTCAAGGCTTGTTGTTCCAGCACTCATCTTAGTTGCCAGTTCAGTTAGTTTCGATTTGATGTCGCCTATCTTGATTTGAACTTCAAGAAGACGTGTTCCACCTTCCTCAATCATTTCTGAACTGATTTTTCTCCATTCCGTTTCGACTTCACGACGCTGAGATCTAAGTTGTTCCCTTAATTGCCTCGATTTTTCAACCTTGTCCCGAACTGTCTCAATTTTTGATGTGACCTCAGCGATTTTTCCTTGGACTTCCAAGATTTCACCGAAGATTTTTATGGCTTCAAATCGCTTAATTTCCTTTTGAAGGAACATGTAACGAAGCAATTCGTTGCGTTCTCTTTCTAGGTCGTCTACTCTTTTCTGCACTTCATCTATTCGACCCATGGCTGTTCTGGTAGATATCTCAGCCACTCGAAGTTTTTCTTCTGCCTCAGCCTTCTCGGCATCGTAACGGGCTATGCCAACCAACCCTGATATCATTTTTCTACGTTCGTGAGAAGAAATTTCAGCCATGCGTGTGATGGTTCCCTGCACAACAACGTTGTGTCCAGTCGGGCTGATTCCAGCCATAGACAGTATATCAACAATGCGGGACCTTGAAATCCTTCTTCCGTTGAGACGATAAACGCTTTGACCATCCCTGTAGACTTCGCGAGAAACGGTTACGGTGCTTGTGTCAACGGGTAGGCGGTTGTCAGAGTTGTCAAATTGAATAACGACTTTGGCGGCTTTCGCTTTTTCTACATGCCCTTCGGGAGAACCGTGAAATATTAGTTTGGCAAGGCTTTCGGCGCGAAGCCTTCTGGCGCCTAGCTCACCTAAGGCAAATAAAACGGCGTCAGCAATATTGGTTTTCCCGCTTCCGTTCGGTCCGGTGAGGACAGTGAAGCCTTTATCCAGCATGATGCTAGCGGTTTTCGGGCCGAAGGACTTGAAGCCTCTCAGTTCGATTTTTTTAATGTAAGGCATTTTCTTCTAAACCGCCTTCGGTTTTTTCATAGCGGAAATTAACCTATCATTTTACAATCTTTCTATAAATATCTTCTATAAATAAAATATGCATGAGAAACGCGTTTTAACTATTTTGTTGCAAAAGCTTCGAGGGGCTTTCATCTTTTTCTTGTGCCGCGGAACTTTTCAGCCATTTTTTTGACAAAAGATTTTATACTTTCCCCATTGCCGTAGACGAGCATATATCCGTTCTTTTGCATTTTGCACGAAAGTTTGTTTTCCTTGGCAAGGCTTTCAATGTCTTCCCGGGGAGTATCTTTCGAAATTTGAACTCGCACCCAGTTTTTATCTCGCGGAAGTCCGGGAACTAATCTGGGAGTTACTT
>JAOUPL010000015.1 GCA_029879825.1 Candidatus Bathyarchaeota archaeon | reverse complement strand
AGCCGAAAGGGCTTCTAAGGCTTTGAAGAAAAGAATTCTTGAGATTCCTCTAGAAGAAATACAGCGTTTCATACCTTTAGGTAGGGGAAAGACAAAAGTCTATGGACTTTGAAAAGGCTTCACAAAATTATTATCGGTGGTTGCAGACGGATAAGCGAGAATAGGGTAAATGTATTAAGGGCATTATTTAATTATCAACAAGAGTTTAATATACCTTCCAAATCATTGTCGTATTGGAGGTTGGTTGACTATGGCTGAAATAGGCTTAAGGACCCGAATGCTAGTTAAGGACGTTATGTCCAGTCCAGTTATCACTGTTGACGAAGATGCCACCGTTGACAAGGCAGCTCAACTCATGGCCAAAGGCCACATCGGGTGCATCGTCGTAGCCAGCAAGGAAGAAAAACCCTTGGGCATCATAACTGAAACTGATTTCGTCACACGAGTTTTAGCCAAAAACATCCAGCCAAGCAAACTAACCGCCAAGGAAGTGATGACGTCACCCCTAATCACGGTAGACCCCGATGAGACTCTAAGCGAAACCGCTAGACGAATGAGTCAACTCAATATTCGAAGGTTAGGCGTCATGTACAAAGGAAAACTCGTCGGGATAATCTCCAGTAAAGATATCTTAGCTATAACCCCTGAACTCATCGAAATCATCCAAGAGAAAGCGCGCATAGAGAGAGGAACCGCAGTGGAAGAAAGTTCAGAGGCTGCTCCTCTGGCAGGATCCTGTGAGCATTGCGGAAGATGGTCCGACGACCTCACTGAGGTTGAGGGAAACTTTCTCTGTGAAGAATGTCGAATAGAGCTCAAGAGCGAATATTGAGGGCTAACTATTTGCTTTTTCGAGACATAATAAATCAAAGTTATCCCATATTACATGAAGACGAGCTTGCCATCAAGACTCAGGCGCGCGCGCAACAGAGCGAGACTTCTTTAAACTAATCACATAGTATAAAGCACTTCAATAACCCTTAACCTATCAAAAACTTGAGGTTGAATCTTGCCAGTTGATATGGTCCTCCATAATGCCAAAATCTATACCCGCGGAAGAATTGTTGAGGCAGGACTAGCCATAGATGATGGAAGGATACTCAAAATAGCGAAGGAAACAAACCTCCCTTCAGCCTCGACAAGAATGAATTTAAAAGGACACGTAACCCTTCCAGGTCTAATCGATCCTCACGTGCATCTTCGAAACCAGCAACTAGCCTACAAAGAAGATTTCTTTAGCGGGACAGCGGCGGCGGCAGCAGGCGGCGTGACCCTAACCATCGACATGCCTAACAACAAACCCGTGACCATGGACTCAATTTCCCTTAGAGAGCGCATGAGACTAGCGGAAAGACGAGCAGTTGTCAATATTGCCTTCTATTCAGTTTTTCCGCAGAAACTGGAAGAAGTGCCTTCAATAGTTAAGGAGGGAGCTATGGCCTTCAAGCTTTATATGTCAGAAAAAATCGGGGGACTAGACGTCGACGACGATAAGCTGTTGCTGCAAGCCTTCAATAGGATTGCGAATATGGGGGTTCCCGTCGCAGTGCACGCTGAAGACAGGAAAATCCTTGAGACTAGGAGAAGAGAAATGGAAAAAACGGGACGTAAAGATGTGGAGGCCTATGTAAAGACTCATCCACCTGAAGCTGAGGCACGGGCAATAAGGCGCATCGTTCAACTCGCAAAGAAATGTGGAGTTCGAGTTCATTTTTGTCATGTAAGCTCAGCAGTCGGATTGAACGCCTTTTCAACAGCGAAAAAAGATGGTCTCCCTGTCACTTGTGAAGTCACTCCGCATCATCTTCTTTTATCCTTGGAACATTTGAAACGTTACAGAACTTTAGCACTTACTAATCCCCCGTTGAGAACAAGAAAAGATGTAATCGCTTTATGGGGTGCCCTCAAACAAGGCTTGATCGATGCCCTAGCCTCTGATCACGCTCCGCATACACTTGAAGAGAAGGAAGTCGAGTCGGTTTGGGACGCAAAGCCTGGCATAGCTGGACTTGAAACAACCCTTCCACTTTTGCTAACTGAAGTGAGCGAAGGTCGCCTGACAATTACGGATCTAGTTAGACTAACCTCAGAAAAGCCAGCAGAGATATTTAATCTGAGGAACAGAGGATGCCTAGAGGAAGGAAACTGGGCCGACATTGTAGTGGTGGACATGAACCGAAAATACAAAATCGACGCATCAAATTTCCATTCAAAAGCCAAATATTCTCCCTTTGACGGATGGAGAGTTAAAGGCCAACCAATGAAAACCTTTGTAAACGGACAACTTGTTATGGACGAAGGCGAGATAGTCGCAAAGCCTGGAACCAGTCAAATAATTCGGTGGAAAGGTTGAAATTCATAACGGATGGCATGCTTGGAAAGCTTACCCGCTGGCTTCGTATGCTTGGCCACGACGTCGAATACTCCAGATCTGACGACGACAAGAAACTTATCGAAAAGGCAAAATCCGAGAAACGTATTCTGCTTACCCGAGATCTCAAACTTTACCAGCAAGCCATGACGCAAAGCGTAGACGCAGTCTTAGTTGAAGCAGCAACCGGAGCCGAAAAGCTTGCTGATTTGGCAAGGCGATTCGATTTCAACCTTGAAATAGATGTCACTGTTTCCCGTTGCCCAAAATGCAACGCAAAAATTAAGCCGATTTCCAGAGACATGGTCCTTGACAGAGTTCCAAAGGCAACATCGACCCATTACAATGAGTTTTGGGAGTGTCCAGGATGTGGGCAGATATATTGGCAGGGAGCCCACTGGAAAAGAATAGAGAAAACTTTGAAAGAAGCTAGAAAAAGCACTTGAAACATGGTGAAGATTCTTTTCGATAGGGCTTCTTTTCGAACCTATCTTTTAGATCGCTTTTTCCTTTCCATCGCCCTTCAAGTATCTTTCTCGAATTTTTGTTGCTAATTCGCTGTCTTCGATCAACAACGCCCCGCGATAGCCGCAGTCTTTGCATTCCCAAATAGACCATAGCTGGGGAAGCCCACTCGCCCAGTATACTTCAGCGGAACCGCATTTAGGACAAAATTTCAATTTGAAACCTTGTTCTTAAGCTTGAAGAAGCCACTTGAGGGGGATGTCTTGATAGGTGCCGTCCGGCAGCGTTCTTCGGATGGTGATGGGAAGTATTCCTATGTCGAGTTCTTGTATGGCGATGTCGATGGGACTTGCACTGGGTTCGGGAGTCCCTACGAGGATGGGAGCGCCCATAGCTATCTGTAGAGACCTAGCTCCCACTATTCGAGCTCTTTCAAAACGTGTGAGCTTGGGAGGACCAATCAATTCTTTCTTGTCTTTGCTCGTTTCGCTAGAACTCCCCTGCACCTGGAGGCATCATTCCCGGTCCCCCCGGAGGACCTCCCGGAGGCATTGGGGGAGCCTTCATTTTGCCAGACGCTATTATGTCATCGATTTTTAGAAGCATGGATGCGGCTTCGGTACAGGATTTGATTATCTGTTTTTTGACTGCAATGGGTTCGAAGACACCCACTTCTTTCATATTCTTAACTTTGCCTGTGTGAACCTCAACTCCCGCCCAAATTTCTCCCTTCTCATGGCGAGCACGAAGCTCGGATATGATGTCGATAGGGTCAAGCCCGGCGTTCTCGGCTAACGTTGTGGGTACTGCCTCAAGCGCCTCGGCGAAGCACATGACCGCAAGTTGTTCCCTTCCAGGAAGCGTCTCAGCGTATTCCTTGAGTACTTTGGCGACTTCCATTTCCGGTGCACCGCCTCCAGCCAGGATCTTGGGTTCTTCAACCACATCGCGTGCGACGCAGAGTGCGTCATGCAACGAGCGTTCTGCTTCGTCGACTATTCTTTCGGTTCCGCCTCGTATAAGAATGGTGACTGCCCGTGGATGTTTGCAGCCTTCTATGAAAGTCATTTTGTCGTCCCCAATTTTTCTTTCTTCTACGAGTTGGGCGTAACCAAGATCTTTTTTGGTCGTGTCGTCTAGGTTTGTGATTATCTTTCCTCCAGTTGCCTTTGCAAGTTTTTCCATGTCTGATTTCTTAACTCGACGGACAGCGAGGATATTTTTTCGGGAGAGGAAGTGTTGAGCCATGTCGTCGATGCCCTTTTGGCAGAGAATGACGTTGGCGCCTTTCGCGACGAGTTTTTCCACCATTTCTTTTATCATGTTCTCTTCCTGTTTTAGGAAGGCGTCCATTTGCTCTGGACTTTCTATATTAATTTTGGCGTCGAATTCTGTTTTCTCGATTTCGAGAGCAGAGTCTAGTAGAGCGATTTTGGCTTTTTCCACCCTTTTTGGCATGCCCGAGTGAACCACTTCCTTGTCGAGGACAACGCCGTTTATGAGTTTTGTATCAGTCAGGGCTTCACCAGCTTTTTTCTCCACCTTGACATCGTCAATGTCCACTTTGAATCCATCTTCAACTTTTTCGGCGACTTGGAGAATCGCTGAAGAAGCTATTTCGGCGAGGTATTCTTTGCTTTCAGCTACCAGCTTGCTAGCCATGGAAGTCATGGCAACTTTTTCTAGGGACGCTTTGTCGTTCGAATCTACTGGGATGGCGATTTTTTCAATGGTTTCGAGGGCCTTGTCGGCGGCTTTTCTGTATCCGTCTATGATAACGGTTGGATGAACGTTTTTCTCTATTAGGTCTTCAGCCTTTCCAAGCAGTTCTCCGGCGATAATGACTGCAGTGGTGGTTCCGTCTCCTACTTCGTTGTCTTGGGTCTTGGCTACCTCCACCATCATTTTTGCGGCGGGATGTTGAATATCCATTTCGTCTAGGACGGTACGGCCGTCGCTGGTGATGGTTACGTCGCCGAAGCTGTCTACAAGCATTTTGTCCATGCCCTTGGGTCCAAGGGCGCTCTTTACCGCCTCAGCGACTATTCGAGCAGCCATTATGTTACCATGCTGGGCTTCCCTTCCTCGAGATCGAGATGCTCCTTCACGGAGTATGAGGACTGGTGTTCCAGCTAATTCTGAAGACAATCTCATTCGCACCTTCTTTTTGTTGCGGAACACTAGAAACGCCATTGAGATATAAGTTTTTCTAATTTTTTCACCAAAACTCTTAATTTGTTTTCGTCTTGTAAGCATGGTAAATGTCGTGGTGGTCTTGTATGGTTGATTTCAGCTTTACTGAGGAGCAGGGACTCATCAGAGAGGGTCTCCACGATTGGTGTGAAAAGAACCTTTCATTGGAGAAAATCAGGGAAATCGACGAGAAACATGAAGTTCCAAAGGAGATTATTAAGGGAATGGCCGATTTGGGCTTTCTTATGATGAATATACCTGAAGAGCATGGCGGGACAGGCGCAGACTGGGTTACGACCTGCATTGCAGCCGAAGAGCTAGGTTATGCAGACATAAGCATAGCCCTACCCGTCTTGTTCCTAGTAGAAGCTTCTTGGGGATTTGTTGTCGACCGATACTGCTCGGAACAGGTTAGAGAGAATTTCGTCAAGAAGGCCATTAAAGGGGAAGGCTTCATAGGAATAGCTATCACCGAAGCTGGTGGCGGAAGCGATGTGGCGAATGTTAAGTCGACAGCCAAGAAAGAAAGTGACACATGGGTTTTAAATGGAGAAAAACTCTACACAAGCGGAACAGAGGAAGCAAAAAAATGGGGAGGCGGCTACTTCGTCTTGGTTAGGACTTCGCCTCCGCCAACTCCGGAAAAGCATCATTTGGGGATGACAGGCTTCTTTCTACCGATAAACGCGCCAGGAGTGGAAATTGTAAAACGGTTTGAAGACATGGGAAGAATGGGAATTTCAACGGGCGGTTTCGTAATGAATGATGTTCGTGTGCCAGACTACCACAGAATAGGTGAGGAAGGAGAAGGCTTCTATCTGACAATGGAAGGTTTTGATGCTGCTAGGATTTTGATAGGAGCGACTTGCTTAGGCGCGGCGAAAAGAGCTCTGGAAATAGGAATGAATTATATCAAGGAGCGTGAAGCCTTCGGTCGTCCCATAGCGAAGTTTGAAGGGATACAGTTCGAGTTGGCTGATGACTGGGCTGAACTCGAAGCTTTGAGGTCGCTTGTTTACCGTACGGCATGGATGATGGACAAGAAATATGAGGAAGGAAAGTTTTCAGCAAGAAGAGTCAGCAGTTACATTTCAGCTTGCAAATTGAAGATTCCACCCTTCGCCTTCGACGTTTTCAAACGAGTTATGTTATGGTTCGGAGCCTACGGCTATACAAAAGAGTGTCCGATCGAAATGGGACTGAGGGGCATAATGTCCTACATGATAGGCGCGGAAGGAACACTCAACATACAAAGAACAATAATTGCGAGGGAACTCTTGGGAAGAAAGTATATACCTTATCGCTAGGCTTCCCAAACGTTGCTTCCTTATTTTTTGCGAAGTCTTTTTCAAGGCTTCTATTCGGCTTGGAACTATTTGGTATAGGTTCTAACAAGTAGTGGTCGGGCACTTGAAATATAGGTGCTTCGGGTCCTTGTTTATTGCTGCAACAATTGTCGACTCGACTGCTGCAGCCATGAAGACATTAATTTCAATGCAAAAGTGATTTTTGGATTAGTATTTAAGTGCCGAAACTAATAAGCGATTCATTCCAAGAATCTAGGTTGTTCAGAGGGCGAGAAGCTTTGAAGAGAAAGACTAGAGTTATCATAATGGGGGCGGCTGGAAGGGACTTCCACAACTTCAACGTCTACTTCAGAAACAACGACGAATATGAGGTCGTGGCTTTCACCGCTGCACAAATTCCCGGCATCGAAAAACGGGAATATCCACCCGAATTGGCTGGTCCCAACTATCCAAAAGGCATACCAATATACTCCGAAGAAAAATTGCCAGAACTCATTAGGAAACATCAAGTGGATCAAGTAATTTTCGCCTACAGCGACGTTTCCTACGAATACCTCATGCATAGAGCATCTATTGTTTTGGCTAGTGGCGCCGACTTCAGACTTATGGGGCCATCGACCACCATGCTGAAAGCTAAGGTTCCGGTAGTTTCGATCTGCGCGGTTAGAACAGGATCTGGAAAAAGTCAAACCTCAAGAAGGGTTTGTGGAATTTTGAGGAAGTTCAGCTTTAATGTTGTTGTTGTGCGGCATCCAATGCCCTACGGGGATTTGCGCAGGCAAGTGTGTCAAAGATTTGCTTCGTACGAAGACCTAGACAAATACGAGTGTACCATTGAAGAGCGAGAAGAATACGAACCTCACATTGACAATGGAATCGTGGTTTACGCTGGAGTTGATTACGAAAGGATTCTGAGAGAAGCAGAAAAGGAAGCAGACATAATCGTGTGGGATGGAGGTAACAACGACCTGCCCTTCTTCTCATCTGATCTACACATCGTAGTAGCTGATCCTCATAGGGCCGGCCATGAACTAACCTATCATCCCGGAGAAACAAACCTGAGAATAGCTGACGTTGTGGTCATCAACAAAGTGGACACGGCGGACCTCATGAACATCGAAACCGTTCGAAAGAACATAACAAAAGTAAACCCAAACGTAACCATAATAGAGGCAGCGTCACCAATAACCGTTGACAATCCAAAGCTTGTTGAAGGAAAAAGAGTCTTAGTGGTGGAAGATGGGCCAACTTTAACCCACGGTAACATGGCATACGGCGCAGGCACGATTGCAGCAAAAAGGTTAGGAGCAAGTGAAATAGTGGATCCACGTCCCTACGCCGTCGGTTCGATAAAAGAGGTCTTTAAAAGATACGCGCATTTGGGAGCACTTCTTCCAGCTATGGGTTACGGTAAACAGCAGATAAGAGAGCTCGAAGAAACAATTAACGCAACTCCCTGCGACGTGGTAGTCATAGGAACTCCAATCGACTTAAGGCAGTTGTTGCGCCTCAACAAACCAGCGACAAGAGCTAAGTATGAGCTTCAGGAGATTACCAAGCCAAACCTTGAAGACATATTGAAACAGCGGTTCCCAAAAAGCAGTGCGTTCAAATTGAAAGGTGTTTGAAATGAGCGTGTCCCGCATACCCATCAAATTTACCATAGAAGGAATCGGTGAAGCAGAAGGAGAACTCGTCCGACATCTTGCCCCAAGAACAGTGGATGCCATAGCCAAAAAGCTTCCAATAGAAGGTCGAGCAGCCCTCTGGAGAGAAGAAGTTTACTTTCAAATATCAGTGAAACTGGGAAAAGAAAAGGCTGAACCAACGGTTGAAAAAGGTGCCGTCGCCTATTGGCCCATGGGAAACGCCCTTTGCATTTTCTACGGAGGGTCACAACCCTACAGTCCTGTCAACATTGTTGGTCAAGTAACTAAGAATCTGGAATTGTTTGAGCGCGTGAAAAGCGGAACAAAGATCATGGTTGAAAAAATGTAATATTTCTGTCTTGAGAAAATAGTTGACGATGATCGCCGCTCTATATACAGGATTATTAAATCTACATCTCGCCAATTCTGAAATTAACGAAGGGACTGGCATGTTTCCTTTCATAGACTTCTTGTTGGCTACGACTGCCATCATTATCGTAATAATCTGCTATCCCTTTCTTCTTTTCAAACTGAAACCAGCAAATGAATCCTCTGAGTTCTCCGAATTACTTCAAGAGACTTACAAAGATCTATCAGTGCAACGAAGAATGGACTTGTTGGAAAAAATCAAAGAAGAAAGGATAAAGGAATACTTGGACAGAAAAAAACAAAAATTTGGAGGTTCTTGAATCCGAAGGAATAAATTAAAGCAACAAAACTTGTTAGGGAAACGTGAGTTCAGCCCATCTTTTCAGGTTTTCTTCACATTTTTTCTTTACAGCTTTGTTTTTGCTTGTGTCTCTTAACGTTTCCAAGAATTCGATGCGCTTTTTAACTGCACTCATTTCTCCTTTGTCGTAGTAAAGTTTTCCTTCAATGAAATCTTTCATTTGTTGTGCCTTCTGTATGATGAAACTGGCAGCTTCGATGGGGTCAGCAACCGCGTATTTATTTGCCCATATGGCTACTTCTGCTTCGCGAAGCTGGCTTAATCCGTCAATTTCACGGATTTGTCTGATATAGGTTCGTAGGAAATTGTAGTATTTGGCTGCCTTAATCAGCTTTAAGGCTTCTTTGACCTTGCGCTTGAAATCTTGGCTTCCGACAACTCTCAAGCGATGCTTGTAGCCTTTGGCTATGAATACGATAGCCTTCTTTACCTCCTCAACCGTGTATACTCTCTCTGGAAATCCCATTGTGCTCATCTATCTTACTATTATACCTAGACGGTGCGCGCGCAAACGTATGGAGTTAGCCTTTTGGAAAATTTTCTTACTAATTCAGATAATCCTCTTGCTTTGAAAAACTTTATCCTCAGAATGTTTTATTCCTCTTTTTCAATTCCAGCGAGAAACTTGGCAAGTTTCTTTTTCCACTCGATGTTCACTTCTCTTTCTATCATGATCCTTTGTGCTTGGGGCGAACCTGCACCATGCATCGACTCGATTTGATATCCAATGGCTCCGAGACCCATTGATATATTCTCTATGAGCCTAAGCATTCGCAGCCTGGACTCCGTTGGGATTTCTTTCTGGCCCTTTAAGTATTTGTTCATGTATTTTCCGATTTCTGGATTTTTGAGATCCTTCTCCGATGGCAAAGTTACTAATAGACCACCCGCGATGTCTTCTGCTAATCTGACTATCTCGTAAGGGAACCGGGTTACATTCTGTTTGCAAATGTTTGATAACAGAATGTTAACTAGATAGGTTCCTGAGGGTGTCTTATACCCTTCAGCCGAACAGGCTATTCCGCAAGCATATATCGTTTCGTTTAAATGGTTCATTTCAACGATTTTGTCTCTTATGTGCGATGCTGTTGCTACTCCGTTATACTCGGCGATGGTTGCTGCCGCACCAATCAGGACATCCCCAACGCCTGCTTTACACCCGCCATAGCTTTGTCTATGGTACGCTGAGAATTCATTAACGATCGGCCATGCAAATTCATGTTCTCCCGCCATAAACACTCTTTCCCATGGTACAAACACGTCATCAAAAATAATCATCGCTTCTTGTCCGCCATATCTTGCATTTCCCAAATCGATCTCTGCATCTTCAAGTTTTCTTAAATCGCAAGATTGTCTACCATAAATGTAGATTAATCCTTCAGTATCGCTTGGAATCGCGAAGGATACCCCATAATCTTCATCTTCCTTACGCATCGTTCGAGTTGGCATAACGATTATCTCATGAGAGTTCACCGCGCCTGTTTGATGGATTTTTGAACCCCTTACAACAATTCCATCGTCCCGTTGTTCGACTATTCTCAGGTATAGGTCTGGATCTGCTTGCTGACTTGGTCTTAGGCTCCTATCCCCCTTTGGATCCGTCATTGCGCCGCAGCACATTAAATCATTTTCTTGAACATATTTCAGGTAATCAGTGAATCTTTTGTGATACTCTGTTCCAAGTTTTTGATCCATTTCAAATGTGGCAATTGAAAGAGCGTTAAGAGAATCCATCCCGACGCATCGCTGGAAACAAATACCTGTCTTTTGACCTAATAGCCTCAGCAGTTTCACTTTTTTAACCAGGTCTTGAGTACTCTGATGTATATGAGTGAATCGATTAATCTTCTCTCCTGTCAAGTGCGATGTTGCAGTTGCTAGGTCTTCATAATTCGGATCGTTCGCAACATCATAGGTCACAGCAACAGAATTAATCGATGGCCTAATAATCGGGTGGTCAACAGGGTTTTCCACTTTCTCCCCAAACAAATACACCTTAATTCTTCTTTTACGCAGGCTCTCTACATACTCCTTGCCTGTCTTTATCGCCATCTAGGACACCCCTTTTAGTTACCTAAGATTTGCTTTCAATTTAAACCTTCATTTGGAGAACCGTTTTGTTCTAAGACTGTTCAGCATTCAAAAACAACTTACAACTTAACTATACACTTATTCTATGTTTTTCGCGGGGGGTTCTTCGACAAACCCGTTTAGGTGCAGATAGTTTGCATTCCCCGCTTTTTCAAGCCTAATATTACCGATTTAAGCCATATCTTTAGGCTTACGAGACACAATGTTTGTATATCTTCAGGTTCTTGCTTCCAGAAACGTATTCAATGATTCTCCGCCGCTCTAACTCTTTGAGGAAATTCTTTGCCACGCTTAGACGTAGATCAAAACGCGAAGCCACCGTGTAAGGCGTCAGAGCCTTCATTGCTTTCAGTTCACCGATAACCTTTTTGCTCTGGAGGTCGGGCAGAGTTATCCCAAGGCTTTTCTTTTCGGTGGTTAATCGCCCTGATTTGCGTTCTTTTCGCTGCTGATCCTTTCTCGACTGCGTTCTTGCCATTTGCTTGAGGGTGAGTCTCTTCTTTCCGCCGCCCATGTTCGTCTCTCCAAGAGTTTTGAAAAGAGTGGTTCCTTATAGGCTTTCCTTATCTTACGCCACCGCTCCTATCTCTAACTTATGTTTTGTCCTCCACTCCTCTATTGGAATTCCGAGTCGTTCCTCAATTTTGGGTCTATGGATGGAGTTCATGGTGCAGAATGGAATAATTCTGCCATCGGGCACGGCGTAGTGTATGCAGCATCTTTGCACTCTTTCCAAGTCAAAGTTGTAGGGGTCCATAAAATGCATAGAGGAAATTAGCAGCATTTTCCTGTGAAGTTCGCCCAAGGATTCGTAGGAGCCTGTTCTCAAAATGGGCAAAAGATATTTTCTCAGCAAACTGAACTTGATGTGACGCAACGACCCTACCAAGCGCATCTTCGCTCTTCCTCCGTGCCCCTTCATAGCTTCTTCGTAAACCTTCCCCATGCTTTTCATGAACTTCTCAACGTTTCCATAACGAGTGATTGGAACCATCTCACCGTCTTCAACAAAGACGTAGGTTGCCATACCACAGTGAGGGTGAGCCGTGAACTCCACGTAACGTTCGTTTTGCAGGGCGCCAACTGCTCGAGATATAGGAACAACCGCAGGAACCGGATAGAAATCGGAGACCTTTATTTTTCCTTTCGTTTGTTCCTCGCACAGCTTCATGAAATCTGGGATTGTTATGCGCATTTTGGCTCTCTCTTGTTCAGGAAGTCTACCGCAGAGCGATACCGGTTGAACGTTTACACATCGAACCAAATCGAAGTTTTGAATCGCAAATCGAATAATGTCTCCGAGCTGGTGATCGTTTACCCCCTTGACCAAAGTAACCACCAAAACTATGCTTTCCAGTCCTGCTTCACGACAGTTTTCAATAGCCTTCATTTTTAAGTCAAGAAGATCGACTCCACGTGTGAACTTATAGATGTCAGAGGTTAGGCCGTCAAACTGTAAATACAGTGTGCTCATTCCTGCTTCCATCAGGCCACGAACGTAGTCCACGCTTTGCGCTAGGCGGAGACCATTCGTGTTGACTTCTACGTGATGAAATCCAAGTTCTTTTGCTGCCCGTATGAGTTCGAAGAGGTCTCGCCGAATTGTAGGCTCTCCCCCTGAAAACTGTAGAGCTGGTGGGGGCACAGGATCGTTGCTTCTTAAGTTTTCAAGCATCTCTATGATCTGTTCTTTTGAAGGTTCATAGACGTATCCTGCTGCGGCTGCGTTGGCGAAACAGACTGGGCATTTGAGGTTACATCGGTTGGTTACGTCGATAATTGCCAAGGCTGTGTGAGACTTGTGTTGGGGGCAAATGCCGCAGTCGAGAGGGCAGTCCAGTTTCGTTGTGGTGCGGGGGTTTCGAAGTCCATCGCCATCACATCTGAACCGTTCGGCTCGCTGGTATTGTTCATAATCTGACCAGTAAACGTCCTGAAACTTTCCGTGTTTTGGACACTCCTTCTCTATGTAAACTCTGTTGTCTTTTTCGAAGATGGTGGCGTCTAGGACTGTAAAGCATTCTGGGCATATGGTTTTTGTTTCTTTGATGACTTGCATTTTGACACCACTGAGAGGTGTAATATTTTTAGGCTAGTTACATAACGTATAAGAAGGTTTCCAAACGTTTCATAAGGTGAGAAAGGTTGTCTGCGCCTGTTAGCGAGGAAGCAAGGAAAGTCTTGCGTGAGGTGGGATTAACCGACTACGAGACAAGAGCGTATTTGATCTTGCTTGAACGGGGTGTAATGACTGCCAGCGAGGTTAGTGAGCATGGAAGTATCCCTTATTCTAAGGTTTACGAAACTCTAAACTCGTTGGAAAGAAAGGGTTGGATCGAGGCTGAGAGAGGTAGGCCCAGTCGTTATTTTCCAAAGGCTCCTTCTGAGGCTTTGGAGGCTGCTAGACTACGACTAGAAGACATGGTGAGTGGTTGGAGGCGTGTCGTTTTGGGGGAGCTTCAGCCTTTGTATGAACGGAGGGAGCTACTGGAGAAACCAGACATCTGGATTTTGCGCGGCGAATTTAGCGTTTTGGCGAAGTTAAGGGAAATGTTAAGTGGTGCTAGGAAAGAGTTGATGGTTGCTGCGCCTGCTTTTGCGAAGAGTTTTGTAGGCGCCGTTGTTTCCATGTTGAACCAGTTGCGGGATAGCGGAGTTAATGTGCACGTTATGGTTACTAGGGATTGGGATGTTAAGAATATTACTAATGTTGGGGAGGTTAGGGTTCGGGATGGTATGTTTGGGGGCGGAGTGGTGGTGGATAGTAGGGAGGCTTTGCTTTTCCTTGGAGAAGATAGGCCCACGTTGGTTATTTGGTCGAATCACATGGGTTTAGTGAAGTTTGCTAGAGACTATTTTCAATATTTATGGTCTTCTTCAGAGGAATTGCCTTAGCTAAGATTTGAAGAATGTTCTTATTTGAAGGAGGTCTTTCATGGTGTTGAGGGTGAACCACATTCCATGGTAGGTGTATCCTTGAAGCATTTTTTTGTCTGCTAGTCTTTGCATGGCGGTGAATTCGAAGTCGCCTTTGTCTGGGAAGAATTTCTCTACCACCGCTTTTTTGAATACGTGGTGGCCGGCGCTGACATAGAAGTCGAGGGTTGACCTTTGCTGAAATCTGACGATGTTTATTCCGTTTTGGAGGGTTACTCTGCCGAATGGTAGGGTTGGTTTGGCTAGAAGGACTCCTGCTCCCTTGCCTGCGTAGTCGAAGAGTTCGTTGGGATCGTAGAAGACAATGTCGTCTACGTTCATGACGTAGGCTATGTTTCCTTGAATTTGGTCGAAGGCTTTTTTGGCGGCCCCGCCTGTTCCTAGGGTGTCTTTTTCGAGGGAGTATGTGACAGGTTGTTTTGTGAGGTCTGCTCTGTTGGATGCTACAATTATGTTTTCGAAGCCGTGGGATTGAAGCCAGTTTATCTGGTGGTCTATTAGGGTTTTTTTGTTTATTTTTAGGAGGGGCTTTGGAACCCATGTGGCTGGTTTGAGTCTCCATCCTTCTCCTCCGGCCAGGATTATTGCTTCTTTCATTTGATTTCACCCGGTGTTGTGTTTACGATAATTATACTTAAAGATATTTGTTTGTTCTGGGAGTGCGCGAATCCAGTCGACTTCTTAGATCAGGATCAGCTCTTTTCGCATCAGATATCTTGGATTTTATTTTAGGTTAGACTTATATGATGAGCGACGCCGTAAAAAGGTTAAGGTTGCGTGAATTATGGCTGGAGACGAAAGAGTAGCTATTTGCGATGGAGGCATATTTCGCCCTGATCTTTGGCATGGGGAGAATGCAGAAGAAGGCGTAGCTATAGCTTATCAAGAGTTGCTTAAGAACGTGCCCAACTTAACGACAGATGACATAGATGCACTGTGTATGAGCTATTTTAGCGATCACTTGAATGGACAGCTGTGTATGGGCTGGATAGTACAAGACTATTTGGGCTTGCATAATAAGCCAGGTTACAGAGTTGAATCCGGTGGATCCACATCAATAGATGCCATAGTCAATTCTTACTATATGATAAAGTCAGGAATGTTTGATGTCATATTGATTCCGGGTTGGGAGTGGATGTGCGAGGTTGACGTTGCTACAACAAATGAAATGATTGCTTCAGCTGCAGATACAGATTGGGACTTCCCAGTCGGTGGATATTACAATGCGTACTACGCTGCCCTTGAAGTTAGGCATATGCAATTATATGGGGAAACCTGTGAAGATCTTGGCAGGATTGCCGTTAAAAACCACAATAACTCCCTTCGCTGGCCCTATTCTCAATGGTTAAGCCAGCACGGTAAAGCCCCCATAACACTTAATGATTACTGGAAGAGCAGACTAGTATGCTGGCCGTATAGAGTTCTAAACACCGCTGTGATGAGTGAGGGAGCCTGTGTTCTATTAATGGCAACAGAATCAAAAGCTCGTCGGTTCACTGATACACCTATGTGGATAGCTGGAGTTGGTTTGGGGACGGATTCGATGAGACCAGGAGATAGAACGGTTGATTTTGCCTATGAAGGAATGAAGGACGAAGCGAAGATATATCCCGACTTTGTTGAGCCCATAAAAACGCCTTATCCCGACATGGCAAACTTTGCCTCTTTACACATAGCGGCAAAAAGGGCATACCCTCAGGCAGGCATAACCAATCCATTAAGAGAATTGGATCTGATAGAGCTTTTCGCTCCCTATGACGGCGTTGAACTTTGTTTATGGGAAGATCTGATGCTTTGTCCTAGAGGAGAAGGAAAAACACTGATTAGGGAAGGAATAGTCGAGTATGGTGGTGAATGCCCTTCCAACCTCAGCGGAGGTTTGACAGCATCAGGACACCCTGTGGGCGCTACAAGTCTTTATTATACGCTCTTTTTATATTGGCAGCTTGCTGGAAAGATCAACGAAAAATGTGGCCCGAAAGGTTTGCAGGTTCCAGACGCAAGAAAAGCGCTTATTACTGGGCATGGTGGAACCGGTTGTCAGGGAGCAGCGGTCATCTTTGAAAGTGATTGAAAAGGAGAGAACAAAAATGACAGAAGTTGGAATGGGAGAAATAAAAGTAAAAGTAAGGAAAATAAAGCGTACAAGGCGTGAAAATAAATACAAACATTATCCGATAGTGGAGGACAATTCAACAAGTGCTCATGAATACTGGGAACCGATAGTCAATACTGGATTATGGTCAATTAAAGGGTATCAGGTTGTAAAGGGCCCTTGGGGCGGGGGTACAGTTGAAGAATCTTTAAGGAGAGAGCCCAAAGAATTCATGGTGATAGATCGCGCCGCTTTTGCATTATATTCTCACAGTTATGGGCTGGTTTCGCCCTTCTTTAGAGGGTTACTGGAAGGGAAACTAAAAGGAACAAAATGCCCCAAGTGCGGCACAGTATATTGTCCTCCCAGAGCTCATTGTTGGAATCCAAAATGTAGAGTAGCTGATTGCGAATGGCTAGATCTTCCACTGACGGGTGTGATCCATACTTTCACGGTGCAGTGCCTTGCGGCAGCTCCTTTTGAGCACCAATTGCCGTTCTCAATGGGTTGGGTTAAGATTGATGGTGCAGATACCACTTTGGCAATGATGTTGCACATATCCCCCAGAGAACTCTTCATCGGGCAAAAGGTAAAAATTGGATTTGTACCGAAGGAGCAGCGAAAGGGAGACTTGACGGATTGCTATGCCGTTGCAGTCCCGGGACAGAAGGTTCCAGACTGGGCTTGCCTCCAGAAGGATCCAAAGGAGTTAGAATCTTTGGAAGCATCAATGAAACAGACTATTGAATTCATCAAAAAGAGATATGGCCTAGACAATAGCCTCAAAGTGCGGGGCTGGTAATTGACAGGTAGTATGAAGCGAGTAACTCAAAATCTGTTCAACTCCGAATAAATCCTTTTTCAGCGCGAGCGCGCGATTTCCAGAACAATCTCAGCTTCTTTTTTTACCCGTTCAACTAACGGTTCACTTCCCACGAAATTTCGGCTTCCTTTTCTCGAAGAAGGCTGATAACGCTTCTCGAAAATCTTTGGTTTCGCCGCTTAGGGCTATCCTTTGGCGTTCATTTTCAAGTTGAGACTCTAGGCTAGAGGTCCAAGCTCTGTTTAGGAGAGCTTTGGCTCTCGCAAAGGCCAGACTAGGTCCGTTGGCTAGCTGCTTTGCAACCTCTGTTGTGACCTCCTTCAATTTTGCTTCAGGAACAACCTGACTAACCAAGCCTAATTTTTCGGCTTCCCCAGCGGTTAGGACTTTGTCAAGAAAAATGAGTTCGCTAGCCTTTCCAAGACCGACCAGCTTAGGTAAATGAAAGGTCCAACCGCAGTCAGGAACGAGACCAACGCTTGTGAACGCCTGCCTAAAGATTGCCCTGTCAGAGGCGATTCTTAGGTCGCACGCCAGAGCAAGGCTGAATCCAGCACCAGCGGCAGCACCGTTAACAGATGCAATCACCGGCTTCGGCATCATCCGTATATCCAAAATCACCCGATCAAGAAACTTTGTGAGTTGTCGAAAGAAATCGCCAAGGCTGTCGCCTGCCCATTCCTTCACGGCTTTCAAGTCGCCACCTGAGCAGAAGGCCTTTCCAGCACCGGTAATGATTAAAACCTTGATTCGAACATTTTTTGTGCATTTTTCGATGGCGTCAACGAGTTCTTTACCCATTTCGAAATCTAGGGCGTTGAAGCTGGCAGGTCGGTTAAGGGTTAATGTGGCAACGCCGTCTTCCTTTTCGAGAATTATAGTCTTGTAACTCACGCTATTTGCCTCCTTTCACACATAGATTTATGCATTAATACAGGCTTGGAGATTTAAAATACTTCTCCGGACGTAACCATCTATATCAAGACCTAGACGCGCGCACATATCAATGCATAGTTAAACAACAAAACACTCCTGACGCGCGATTATTGTTCCATAAGCTTACGGCAAATTTTGCAGGCTTCGATAACGTCCAAGCCTTTTTCGGTTGTTCTATAAATGTTACCTTCTTTCCTAATAAAATTCTTAGATAACAACTGGCTCAGATAATATTGTAGTTGTCTGAAATTTAACTTGACTTCTTTCATTATATGGGTTTTTAGTTTTCCATTCCGTGCGGTCTCTAGAATTCCGATTACTATGTCGTGCCTGACTCTTCGCCTAGTTGACTTTCTTCTTCTGCGTGTGCGCGCTTCTTTTTCCAGCCCTAACAAAGTCTAGACCTCATCTCAGAGTAGTCTTCTAAAAAATAAAACCTTTGTTATTAAGGAAGTGCCTACAATCGACAAATGGGAAAACGATTCGCAGATTTTTCTATAACCAGATAGCAAACTTTAAATGTTGATACTTTGAAAAATTTGCTTGGGGATGGAGGGTAACCGGGAACTCCTTTCTCTCTCAGCGACGGAAGTTTTTGTAAAACTCGTTTGAGCCCTCCATCACTCAAGAAAGAGAAATTACGATGAATGCTCTTAAAATTTTCTGGAACTAAGTTCTATTTAAAGAATGAACGCGTGCTGAAAAAATGCGCGCGCAGCGCTGGCAAGCGAAAGTGAGGCATAAATAGACAAGAAGATGGCTTAAATATTCGTTTGGGATTATTACGGAACTCTGTAGGCAACGTATGCTCTGATTGGAGGATCCATTCTTGGTTCGAAAGCCCTTGGTTTCAATTGTGTCAGCAGGGTTGTCTAAGTTTGGGAGATTAGAGGGAATGTATGGCAGAGAAATTTTTGCAGAGGCTGTGAAAGAAGCCTTTGAAAGGTGCCCCAACTTAAACCCAACAAGAGATATTGAAGCTTTGTTTGTGGGGCATATGGGCGAATCGTACGAACATCAAGGACATACGGGACCAACGCTAACTGACTGGGCTGGTCTGCTGCCAAAGCCCGCAATGAGACTTGAATCTGCGTGTGCTTCATCTGGGGCCGCTCTAAGAACTGGAGTCTTCGCCATACTTTCTGGCATGCACGATATTGTGATGGTTGGCGGAGTAGAAAAAATGACCCATCGAACCACTCCAGAAGTAACCGAGTTTCTCGCTATGGCATCCGACTTCCCGTTCGAACAATGGCATGGAATAACGTTTCCAGGGTTATATGCCCTGATGGCTACGGCTCATATGCACAAATATGGCACAACACAAGAGCAGATGGCCATGGTGGCGGTGAAGAATCATCATAATGGAGCCTTAAACCCGAAAGCCCACATGCAGAAAGAAGTGACTCTGGAAAAAGCGATGTCATCTAGAGTGATTGCTTGGCCCCTGAAATTGTTTGACTGCTCCTTAGTAACCGATGGAGCCAGTTGCCTAATACTGACCC
>JAOUPL010000014.1 GCA_029879825.1 Candidatus Bathyarchaeota archaeon | reverse complement strand
CGCATTTCCAATGAATTTGACACTTATGGCATGCCGTTACCAGCAAATCTGCTCCAGTGGCTTTCGCTTCTCTCAACCTGTCTATTTGGACTCCCTTGGAGTACTTGTTGCAGGATAGCCAAGAACTCACTCCACAACAAAGAGCGTTTTGTCGATTTCTCTCCATTTCAACGAGTTCGGTTCCAGGTAGACTGGCTAAAACCTTTCTGGGAGGCTCATACACGCCCATGTGCCTCCCGAGTCTACAGGGGTCGTGATAAACAATTTTCCTCGCAATCTTCGTGTCGAATTTGAGTTCTCCTTTGTCGATTAATTCAGATAAGAGTTCAGATATGTGTAGAACTTCAAAATCAAAGTTTTCGAGGAATTTGGGGTAGTCCTCTTTGAAGGTTCTATAACCTTCGGGACAAGCAGTAACTATTTTCTTTGCCCCAGCTTCTTTGAAGTTGGTCGCATTTATTGTGGCTAATTTTTCAAAATTTTCGAAGTCTCCTGTCCATAGTAGATCGTGGCCACAACATTTTTCGTTCTTCAGTATTACTGGTTTAATACCCACTTTGTTAAGTATCTTCACTACACTTTGAGGAATCTTTATGAGTCCTAAATTGAAATCTTCAAAAACCACATCCAAATACGGGGAGCATCCAACAAAGTAAAGTAAGTCGCCTTTTTCGGAAATTTCTGCCCCGTCTGGAAGCCAGTCCATTCGGTCTTGCTTAATTTTTGGATTTGTCATGATTCTCGATAGAGCCATAGGTATTCCTCTATGGGCACAAAGTTCTTCTTTTACATCTACAGGGGCCACGCGCCTACATGCCCTAACAAAATATGGAAACCTAACATCTGATGGGCACCTTTCGGTGCACGTGAAGCATGTCAGGCACGTCCAAAGATCCGTGGTGGGCAAGACTTCATTCTCAAGACCTATCAAAAATTTTTCAACGGTACGCCTTGGTGAGTAAGCCTCGTTAAGCCTCGATATTGGGCAACTACCAGAACACTTTCCACATTCTAGACAGTATCGAACGTTCGTTTCGGCGATTGCCTTCCTAATAACCTCTTGAACGTCTAGAGGAGCTTTCGGAACTTCTGGGTTAGCTTCACCCTTTAATGGACTCGGCCCCATTTTGCGCAGTTTTTCTGTAAAATCTTTTACGACCTCTGCGAATTTTCCACCCTCAGAAGTTGAAACCCATTCCAGCCGAAGTCTTTCAGGTCCAAGCCCAAGCAACTTTACGAGTTTTCTCGTTGTCTCAATTCTTTTTTCAGCCTTCAGATTTCCACTCACGTAGTGGCAGTCTCCTGGGTGACAACCACAGACTAAGACCCCGTCTGCTCCTGCCTCAAAGGCGCTGATAACAAAAACTGGGTCAACCCTTCCTGAGCACATCATCCGTATAATCCTTATATTAGGTGGATAACTGATTCTGCTTGTGCCAGCGAGATTCGCTCCCATGTAACTGCACCAATTGCACAGAAAAGCCACAATTCTTGGTTCATATGTCATTTCAGTTATCCTCCTGTTGCCGCCCTAACCATGGCCTTGATCTGCTCTTTTGTGAAGTGCCTCATGGTAATCGCTCCATTGGGGCATACAACCGAGCACGAGCCGCAACCCTTACACTGCGCCTCAGTTACCTTAGCAACTAGCATGGGCACCCTGTCGAAGGGGCCAGTTTCTTCCACTTTAATGGCGCCGTATTCACAGACTTCTTCACACCTACCACATCCCTTACAGATGTCTTCATTCACAGAAGCGACTGTGGGCTCAACCTCGACTTTGCCCCTTGCCAACGGAATAGCCGCCTTCGCGGCCGCCGCACTTCCCATGATCGTGCTTTCCGTAATATCCTTAGGACCTTGTGTCGTACCAGCCAAGTAAATTCCATCTAAAGGCGTCTCTAAAGGCCTAAGCTTGGCATGTGCCTCTTGGAAGAATCCGTCAGCGCCTCTGGAAATTCTCAGTTTAGTTTGTATGTCAGAGGCATCATTGCGTGGTATCATACCAACGTTTAAGACCACCAAATCCGCGGGAATGGCTATGGTTTCATTATTGGTGAGTATATCTTCGACAGTGACTAAGAGGCCCTTCTGGTCAGATGAAACCACAGGAGGCACTTCAGGCTTGTATTTCAAAAAAAGAACACCGGATTCGCTCGCTTTCCTATAGTATTCTTCATGGCCTTTTCCGAAGGATCGGATATCACGGTAGAGATAGTAAATTCTTGTGTCGGGGTATTTTTTCTTTATTGATAAGACATTCTGGAAAGTAGCTGTGCAGCATACGCGAGAACAGTATCTATTGAGTTGCTGATCTTTCTCTATTGGTTGATAGATTCCTGGTTCCTGCCTTGATCCAACACAAGAGATGAAGACCACACTTTTTGGTGTAGAACCCTTAAACTGTAGTTGACCCTGTGTTGGTCCGTTTTCATCCAGTAACCTCTCAAGTTGAGGCATCGTTATGATATTATCGTAAACCTTGTAGCCATACTCGCCTTTGGGAGGCTCGTATAAGTCATGACCCGTCGCAACGATGATTGTTCCAACATCAACTTCCATCTTCATTGGCTTTTCTTTAAGATCAATTGCTCCTCTTTCACAGACCTCTATGCACTTTCCGCATTTGTTACAATTTTCATAGTCAATAACATACGTTCGGGGCATAGCCACTGTAAAAGGAAGATAAACTGCTTTTCTTTTGCTCAGCCCAAAATCGAAGTCGTTTGAGACTTCGATGGGGCATACGGTTTCGCATTTGCCGCAGGCATTACATTCGTTTGTAACGTATCTTGGCTTTACGCGGATTTTCGCTTTGAAGTTCCCAATAAATCCGTCTAAAGCCTCTAATTCCGAATTGGTGAACAGTTTGATTTTTGGATGCGACGTAACGGCATCCATAATTGGTTTCAGAACATCTAGCGCATACTCGCTCGTTGGATATAATTCGTCTAACTGTGCCATCCTTCCCCCGATGCTTGGAGCTTTTTCTATCAAATGAACCTCGAAACCCCTGTCGGCTAAATCCAAGGCAGATCTCATACCAGAGATGCCAGCGCCAATTATCAAGGCTCGTAATGTGACGCCTGCCTCTTTTACCTGAAGCCTTTCCAAGAGTCGGGATTTAGCCACTGCCATCTTAATGAGATCTTTTGCTTTTTCTGTTGCTTTTTGTGGTTCTTTTGGGTGAACCCAGCTGCATTGTTCTCTTATGTTGGCCATTTCAAACAGGTACGGGTTTAGTCCGGCTTCTGCGACGACTTTTCTAAAGGTGGGTTCGTGCATTGTTGGAGAGCAAGATGCGACTATCACTCTGTTAAGCTTGTGTTCTTCGATATCGTCCTTAATCATGGATTGACCTGGGGAAGAGCACACGTAAACGTAGTGTTTTGCCACAACGACATTTGGCAATTTTTCCGCGTACTTTGCGACCTCCTCAACATCAACAGTAGCGGCTATGTTTATCCCACAGTGACAAATGTATACGCCGATTCTAGGCTCTTCCTCTTTGGGCATTCCTTCTTACCCCTTAGCAACTATTGATGCCTTCATGGCTGCGGCGCTAGCTTGAGCTACCGTGTCGGGAATGTCCTTTGGTCCCTCCGCCACGCCTGCTGTAAACACGCCTTTGAGAGATGTACTAACCGGATCAATCTTTGGATGGGCAGTGGTGATAAATCCGTAGTCGTCAATTGGTAATGGCAGAATCTTTCTCATTTCATCTGTTAGGGCTGGAACTAATCCTGCACACAAAATCACCATGTCCACTTCTTCTTCAATAAGCTCGCCTGACTCAATATTTTCAGCTCGAATTAGCAGGTTCTTGGAGGCAGTATCTTCAAGGATTTCTGCAACCCGACCCTTGACGTATTTGATCCCAAATTCCTTCTCAGCTCTTATGTAAAACTCTTCGTATCCCTTGCCGAAGGCCCGAATGTCCATGTAAAAGATTGTTGTTTCAGTTCCGGGAACATGCTCTTTAACTAACTCTGCTTCCTTTGTGGCGTACATACAACAAACTCTAGAGCAATACTGGTTCCCAACTTTTTCATCTCTAGACCCGACGCATTGCAAAAAAGCAACTTTTTTGGGAATTTTTCCGTCAGATGGTCTTAACACGTGTCCTCCGGTTGGTCCGGAGGCACTCAAGAGTCTCTCTAATTCCAGTCCTGTTATCACATTATCATAAATACCGTAACCATATTCTTCTTTTTTCCTTGAGTCAAACAAATTGTAGCCTGTGGCAACAATAATGGCACCAACTTCCAGTTCAACTTCTTCTGGTTCTTGGTTGGGATCAACGGCCTCTGCTCCACATACTTTTTCGCAGAGCCCACATTCTATACAGTTGTCTTTGTCAATCGTGTATATGAGAGGGACAGCTTGAGGAAACGGAACATATACCGCCTTTCGAAGACCTAGTCCTTCATCGAATTCGTTTGGGATTTCGATTGGACAATGCTGTGCGCAGATACCGCAACCAATGCATTTTGTCTCATCCACGTACCTAGGCTTTCTGAGGACTTTAACTTTAAACTTCTTTCCGGCTCTGGAGATTTTCGTTATTTCAGAATATATGAGCATTTTTATGTTTGGGTGTCTTCCTACGTCCACCATCTTGGGAGTCATTATGCAGGAGGCGCAGTCCAGAGTGGGGAACGTTTTGTCCAGTTGAGCCATCCTTCCACCAATGCTGGGGTTCCTCTCGACAAGGTACACTGTAAAACCTTGGTCCGCAAGGTCGAGAGACGCTTGCATCCCTGCTATTCCTCCTCCAATAACGAGAACTCCTTGCATTTCACTCAAGTTTATGCCCCCAATTCTGGCCGACTCTTCTTGAAGGAAATTGGCCCTTCGAGATGTATTTCTAGAAGCTTATAACTCCTAACACCTTCCTTATTAAAATAGTGGAAATTGCTCTGGGGCCTATGCCAGCATCTTCGGTTTCGTCAAGGCGGATGCTGAGAAGCCTGAACGATTATGCTTTTGGCCTCCTACGCCTTAGAAAAGTAGTCATGTGACGGAAATTGCTTCAAAAATCATTTTTGGGGTAAACTATATTAAGTTTAAGCACACTGCAATATTTTCTAGTAATGCAATTAGGAGAAGTGCTGAAGCTGAGTTCATTGGATCCTAATTTTATGCATGAAGTTGCGAACACTCCAAGGGGTAGAGGCATCCTAGCATGTATTCAATGCGGAAGATGCTCAGGCAGCTGCCCAGTCGCAAGATTGATCTCCGAGCATAATCCAAGACGGCTAATGGAAATGATCATCTTGGGTTCACGAGACGAAATCCTACATACTCAATTACCATGGTATTGCCTATCATGTTTCACCTGTTTGGATAGATGCCCCCAAGGCGGCGATGTCGCTGAAGTCATGTTCGCCATCAGAAATATTGCTGTAAGGGAAAAAAACATGCCTGATGGATTTGCAGCTCAAGCAAAAAACCTTATTGAAACAGGACGTGTTGTAACTTCCACTGCGAGCATGGTCAGGAAAAGGGAGGAAATAGGTTTATCTAAAGAGCATTCAACAGCGACAGAAGATGTTCAAAAAATCCTGAAAAAGACAGGATTCAGCAAGATAATTGCCTCTAAGTAGGTTGGTGAGATAATGAAATACGGCCTGTTTTGGGGATGCCTTATACCTGCAAGAGAACTCAGCTACGAGGTTTCGGTGACAAAGGTTATGCCGGCTTTTGGGGTAGAGTTGGTTAAAATGGAAGATACGAACTGTTGTGCGCCATTTGGCATTCAGTCGCTAGACTATACAAGCTGGTTGGCGCTGGCCGCAAGGGATCTTTGTATAGGAGAAGAGATGGGCGTCGATATTATGACCTTATGCAATGACTGCTACGAGTCACTTTTGATGGTTAATACGATCTTAAAGGCACATCCGGAGATTAAGAATCAGGTGAATGAGATACTTGTAGAAGTGGGGAAGGAGTACAAAGGAAAGATAGACGTGAAAAACATGATTGATGTCCTCTACGATGACATAGGTGTGAAGAAAGTTAAAGATGCTGTTAAGAATCCCTTCACGGGACTAAAGGTTGCGACACAACCTGGATGCCACTTAACGAAACCCAAGAGGATACATTTTGGCGTAAGAGAATTTGATGCACTAGATGAACTCGTAATGGCTACGGGCGCTGAAACAATTAATTATGAACGGAGGGAGATGTGTTGCGGAGGACCCCTAAGAGGCATAAACGACGAACTCGCCAGAGACGTGGCGAGAATAAAGCTTGTTAACATGAAAAATGCAGGTGCAGAATGCATTGTTACGGTTTGTCCCTTCTGCTTTGTAGAGTTTGATTTAGGTCAGCTGGAGATCAGAAGGCACTTCAAAGAGGAATATAATTTACCTGTTTTGCACTTTGCAGAGCTTCTTAGAATGGCGATGGGAATGAAATTAGATGACTGGGAAATAAAGTCGCATAGAACTCCGTTAGCGCCTATTCTAAAGGATCAATTAAAGGAGGGATAACGTTGGAACAACCAACTGTATTAGTTGTTGGTGGCGGCATATCAGGCATACAGGCTTCGCTGGATCTGGCGAGCAGGGGATTCAAGGTCTATATCGTAGAGAAATCTCCGAGCATTGGTGGAAGAATGGCTCAACTGGACAAAACGTTCCCAACAATGGACTGTTCAATGTGCATCCTCGCACCCAAGATGATCGAATGTTCCCACCATCCAAATGTTCAATTGCTTACGTATTCCGAAGTGAAAGAAGTTAAAGGATCGGCAGGGAACTTCACAGTCAAGATTCTCAGAAAGCCTAGATTCGTCGACCTAGAGAAATGCACCGGCTGCGGAACATGCGCAGATAACTGTCCATCAGAGGTTCCGAACGAATTCGACGAGGGACTTGGAATGCGAAAAGCCATATACATGCCCTTCCCACAAGCTGTGCCAAGAGCAATGACAGTTGACAAAGACAGCTGCATAGAATGCGGGCTCTGCGAAAAAGTCTGCGAAGCCGAAGCAGTCAATCTTGGCCAAGAACCAGAGGAAGTTGAGTTGAAAGTTGGCGCCATCATCGTTGCTGTAGGTTTTGATCTTTTTGACCCCTCTCAAATTCCGCCATACGGTTATGGACGCCACAAAGACGTTGTGACTGCTTTGGAGCTGGAGCGTCTGCTTTGTGCTTCTGGTCCAACTGGGGGCCACTTGGTAAGGCCCTCTGACGGAAAGATACCGAAAACAATTGCTTTCATACAATGCGTGGGTTCAAGAGATAGGCGCCTTGGCAACGCTTATTGCTCCAGCATATGTTGCAAGTATTCCGTTAAGGACGCCGTTCTGATCAAGGAACATGTTCCCGAAGCTAGAGTTTGCATTTTCTACATAGATCTTCGAGCATTTGGAAGAGGTTTTCAAGAGTTTGTCAATAGAGCCAAAACAGAACACGGTATAAGGTTCATCCGAAGCAACCCAGGCGAAATAACTTATGATCCGTTAAGTAAGGACCTTAGCATATGGTACGAAGATACGGTAACGAAGAAAATAGAAAATTTGAAGTTTGATATGGTTGTACTCTGCCCAGCTTTAATACCAAGAAAGGACGCTAAAGATCTAGCCAAAGTCTTAGGGATAGAAATTGATCAGTATGGATTTTTCAGGCCGTCAAGCAGCATTAGTAATCCTGTGGACACTACTCTTCCAGGAATCTTTGCTTGTGGCTACTGTTTGGGGCCAAAAACCGGAGACATTCCGGACTCAATAACCCAAGGAAGCGCAACGGCTTCTAGGGCGGCTGACATCATGGTTGAGGGGACGTGATTCTTATGAAAGAGGAACCTAGACTCGGAGTGTTCGTATGCCACTGCGGAGTCAACATAGGTGGCGTAGTTAAAGTTCCAGAAGTTGTCGAATACGCGAAAACCTTGCCACAAGTCACGTATGCAGAAGACAACATATACACCTGCTCTGAAGCAGGGTTAGATAGCATCAAAGACGCCATAAAAAAGTACAATCTCAACAGGGTTATAGTGGCTTCATGCACGCCTAGAACCCACGAACCACTATTCAGATCAGCTTGCAATGAAGCCGGACTGAACCCGTACCTGTTTGAAATGGCCAACATAAGAGAACAATGCAGCTGGGTTCACCCAAAAGAACCGCAAAAAGCAACAGAAAAAGCAAAAGATGTTGTGAGGATGGCTGTGGCAAGGGCAGCATGGCTCGAACCACAGATAGAACCTGAAGTGGAAATCAAGGACTCTGCCTTAGTAATCGGAGCAGGAATGGCTGGGCTAACCTCAGCACTCACGTTAGCTAACCAAGGTTTCAAGGTCCATCTAGTTGAGAAAGAAGATAAAATAGGTGGAAATGTTCGAAGGCTCTATAAACTCTATCCAACCATGGAAGAAGCGGAGAAGATTTTGGAACCTGTTGTCGAAGCTGTGAAGAAGCAAAAAAACATTGAATTATTGACCTCGGCAACTGTTGGAGAGGTTGGAGGCTACGTCGGAAATTTCAATGTTACGGTCAATAGGAAAGGCGAGAAAATCCCACTTAATGTGGGCACAATCATTGTTGCTTGCGGTGCTTTGAATTATCAACCACCAACAGGATTGTATCAATACGGAGTTCACGACAATGTCATAACACAGCTAGAGCTAGATGAAATGCTGAGGGAAGGAAAGCTTGGAAAACCTGAGAGGGTTGTAATGATACAGTGCGTAGGGGGCAGGAAAGGAGAAATCCGAGGATACGAACTTGAGAGTTTCCCCAAATCCGACACCGCTAAACTGTTGCGAAAGGTTCTGAAAGCGAAGAAAGAAGAAGGATGGCCCTACTGTTCCAGAATCTGCTGCATGAACGCAATCAAAAACGCGATTCTAATCAAAACAGTATCCCCTAAAACAGATGTGATCATCCTATACTCAGATCTGAGAGTGTACAAAGAATACGAGGATTTCTACTCGAGATCTCGCGATCTTGAAGTCAAATTCATAAAATTCCTTGAGATAGTAACTCCTGAGATCAGCGAGACGCCGGATAAGAAGCTTAAAGTTTTAGCGTATGACATGCTCGCCGGCCGGGAAGCCGAATTCGTGGCTGACTATGTTGTGCTTTCAACACCTCTAATCCCCCACAAAGACGAAGTAACGCTGGCGCGAATGCTCAAAATACCCATAAGCCCAGACGGCTTCCTCATGGAAGCCCACCTAAAGTTGAGACCCGTCGACACCGCGATGGACGGAATATACCTCGCAGGGTCGGCTTCAGGACCAAAAGACGTTCCTGAAACGATAATATCGGCTAAGGCTGCGGCGGCGAGGGCGGCCATTCTGATGGCTAACAAAAAGATGAGAACTGAGGCCATCACGGCTATGGTGGACGAAGACTTATGCATTGGATGTGGACTATGTGAGGAGCTATGTCCGTTTGGTGCACCTCGGATCGAGGAGAGCAAATCCAAACTGATTGAGGCTCTTTGCAGAGGCTGTGGTGTGTGCGCAGCGGAGTGTCCAAGACGTGCCATAACTATGCGTCACTACAGTGACCAACAGGTTCTTGCGCAAGTTGAAGCCGCATTAGTCTTAGAAGGATTTGAGAAGAGGGGAGCCTAATGGTAGAAGCCATGACAGAAAAAGCCGAGTTCGAACCAGTCATCGTAGCCTTTTGCTGCAACTGGTGCGCATACGCTGGAGCAGACTTAGCAGGAACAAGCCGCTTTGAATATCCAACAAACGTGAGAATAGTTAGAGTTATGTGCACCGGACGAATAGACCCAACGTTTATTCTTTCAGCATTTAAATGGGGCGCAGACGGAGTGCTAGTGGCAGGTTGTCACCCAGGCGACTGCCATTACGTAAAAGGGAACTACGCGATGGAAAAAAGATTCAAATTCGTTGAGGAGGTTCTTAATCACCTCGGAATAGAACCCGAGAGACTCACACTCGAATGGATTTCAGCTGGTGAAGGAGCAAAATTCACAGCTTTAATTAGAAATGTAACCCGGAAAATCAAAGACCTCGGCCCTAGCCCCTTGAAAAAGACGACTGACGCAGCAATCGAAGCCCTGAAGACGCAGAGGCTCAGATGGGTTATGGGAATATCGCAGGTTGAAACAAAATTGAAAATAAACGAAGAAAAATACCGCGCAGTTGTAGACAACGTTATGACGGATGAAATAGAGCGCCAGATGATGATTGACGCTATTAAACAAAAGGGGCCATTAACCATCAAAGAAATTTCAGAAGCGACAGGCATCCCCCCTAGCAGAATTTTGAGGCACATCATTGCTCTCAGAAAGGCTGGCACAATCTCGGAAGTTGGAGAAAAGGAGCACGGATATCTTTACGCCGTCATGTAATCCACGTGTAACTAAAGTCTATTAACGACACTTCAAGATAACGTAGATTCCCTATGATGAAGTCTACTAATGGTCGTTCGTCGCTATAATTTTTCTATGCAACTTGGATGAACGTCGCCTGGATAGTCGTGATTATAAAAATAAATCTTGTTGTTTTCAATGTCTACCTCAGCGCGATCATATACCTTCACTCTCATTAGTAAATTGTCATAGTCCCTGCGATCAATAACATGGACAGTCTTCATCACCTTTTCTTTTGTGTCTACTATTCTGTCGCAGATTTCACACAGTCTTTCCGTTATCAACATAACTTCAAAAACTTTGTTTTCCATTTCCCCAAACTCCACACTCTGCAAAGCCTTTTTCAAAGCTTCTCCTCCTCTTTATTAGAAACTACCATACACAGCTATTATCCATTTCTTAAATTTTCGATTTTCGCCAATTTTCAGAGCAAACTTTGCCACTTAGAAATTTTGTTACGTTAGGTTTTAATTTCAGCCTATACACTAAAGTATTGGGCGTTGTTTTGGTTTCCGAAGAAGTCAAAAGACTAGAACAACTTTGGCTGGTTTTGTCAGACCTCTTTCAGGATCTAAATCGAAAGGATATCAGCGTTGATGTTGCTTCCGAACTCAGAAGCTGCAAGACTTTAATCTGTTTTATCCAAACGAGCACCGTCCATCCTTCCAAAGAACTCACAACAATCGATGGTTCCTTGCAAAAATTACAGCAAATCTTAGGCAGAATACAATCTAGTCTAATCTCAGCGGCTCTGACTGTTGATGAGGGCTACGTAAGGGATTGGACGAGCAAAATTGACAAAGCTGAGCGGGGCGAGATAAACTACACAATGGTCCACACTCCCTCTGAGTTTGTTCCGGGTCTTCCTAGAGATGTGGAAGAAGGATGGGTAAGGCTAACCCTACAAAAACCAATAGGCGAAGAAAGAGTGCAGGACGTTGCAGAGCAATTTGGCGTAATAGTTGAATTCAAAGATGAATTTCACATAATCATCAGTGGCAGAAAAGCTTCAGTCAAGAAGGCAGTCAGGGATGTCTACGAATTGTCTCTTGAATAGTTTTGGCTCTTAAAGGAATATTTATTAAGTTGCAACAAAACAAGACATAGTTCTCTGTCAAAAGGGCTGGAAAAAAGTAAACACGGAGGCTTGGTCGTGGCTGTGCCCCAAAAGAGCATCGTGCGCCTCGATGAATTGGACATGAAGTTTGCAGAAGCAGTGGCTAAAGCCGGAGGAGAAAAAATAAACCTCTGCCTCCAATGCGGCACTTGTTCAGCTAGTTGTCCACTTGGGCGCCTAACACCTTTTCGAATACGCCAACTGATTAGAAGGGCACAGTTAGGTTTTCGAGAAAAAGTCCTTTCAAATAAGGATCTTTGGCTATGCACAACATGTTATATGTGTGCACACCGTTGCCCTAGAGATGCAAATCCGATGGAGATACTCATTGGTCTGCGTAGCCTCGTCGTTGAGGAAGGGATGGTTCCACGCACGCTAGGAGATGCCCTAGAGGGAGTTTACAATTATGGAAATCCGTGGGGGATGAGCCGAAGTAAGAGGTCTGATTGGGCACAAGATTTGAAAGTGAAGTATGTCTCGCAAGGAGAGAAGGTTGACCTACTATATTTTGTGTGTTGTGCCGCATCCTACGATTCTCGAGCACAAGAAGTGGCTAGAGCAATGGTAAAGAACCTAAACGCCGGAGGCATCGACTTTTCAATACTTGGAAATAGAGAGAACTGTTGCGGAAATGAGGTATATTCCCTCGGAGAAAGGGGACTTTTCGAAGAGCTGGTTGACAAAAATTTAGGCCTTTTCGACCAATTTGGCATAAATAATATTGTTACCACCTCCCCACATTGCTATAATGCGTTCAAGAATAGATACGGAAGAAAAGATCTTCGAGTCCAGCATTATGCGCAATATTTCGCAAATTTGATCGATGAGGGAAAAGTCAAATTTTCAGGAAGAATCGGAAAAGTGGTAACCTATCATGACCCCTGCTTTTTAGGCAGACACAATAACATTTACGAAGAACCTAGAAAGGTAATCGAGAGCATTCCAGGCGTAAGATTTGTGGAACTGAACATGTCGAGGGGCCGCAGCGTTTGTTGCGAAGGCGGGGGAGGGAGGATGTGGTATGACGTCTCAGGGGGGTGGGAACGACTCGCCGAAAGTCGCGTTAGGGAAGCCCTTGACGTTGGAGCGGAGATAATAGCTGTAGCGTGTCCTTTCTGCTTGTTAACATTTGACGACGCCATTAAGACAACGGGTAACGAGGAGAAAATCCAAGTCAAAGACATCATGGAGTTGGTTAACGAAGCTCTTTAACCCTTCTGCCGCATAAAACCGCATAGCCATAATTTTCTGTGCAACTTCGATGGATATCGCCCGACTAGTCATAGCCAAAAAAGCAAACTCTATTCTTTCTAACGCCTATTTCAGCGCAATCAAACACCTTAGATCTCGTCAACAATTTAAATAAAGTGTATCGATAGTGACTTGCAGTTCTTGAGCGACTTACTTCTTTTCAGCAATGTTTTTTATGTTTTGTACCCATTTTTCAAGCAGTTCTTCATATCTCTTGCGGAAAACTTCTTTTAGTCTCTCCGCTTCAAAAGGCAACTCGAAGTCCACGGTATAGGTGAACAGGGTTCCTTCTTTGGTGGGTTTCATGATCCATGATCCTTTCCAAGGCCAGCCAGTAACGTTTTCAAAAACGATTTTCTCTTTGTCCACCCACTCTGTGGCTACGAAGTCTTTTTCATACGCTTTGCCAAAAGCAACACCGACTTCATGTGTAGTTGCGCCTACACCCCTAAGCTGCTTAGAAGTAATTGTCACCTTCTCGGTATACCCTTCTGCCCATTCCGGAATTCTCTCAGCATCGGATATGAGGGCCCAAACCTTTTCTACAGGCGCTTTTATTTCAATCGTCTTCTCTATTTGCGCCAAGAAACCACCTTCAAACCTTATTCAATAGAATATCTCACATTAATAAAATTAACTCTGTATATGTCGTATATACGTCATTTGCGCTATAATTTTCCTATGCAACTTAGATGAACATCGCCTAGATAATCGCGAGTATGAGAACTTTTCTGTCTTTCATCGCGACCCGTTATTTTCTCTTTTCGGCTTCTTGGCGCATGCAATAAAATTAATATGGAGAAACGCAATTAAAGTTGACAACTCGAAATATAGGTGATTTAAAATGGCGATAAAAGTAGCTATAAACGGATTCGGTCGAATAGGAAGACTCCTGTACCGAGCAGCACTGGAGAAAAAGGCAAAAATCGACTTTGTGGCAGTAAACGATTTAGCCGACGCCAAGACAATGGCGCATCTTTTGAAGTATGATTCTGTGCATGGAAGATTGCCTTTCAATGTAGAGGTTGAAAAAGACGCTATAGTCGTCGATGGAAAAAAACTACCAGTTCTGGCGGAACCAGACCCAGCCAAACTTCCATGGAAGGATTTGGATGTCTATTTGACAGTGGAATCCACAGGCAGATTCACCGACAGAGACGGTGCTTCCAAGCATTTGCAAGCTGGAGCCAAAAAAGTATTAATTTCTGCTCCGGCCAAGGGTCCTGACATAACCATAGTTCTAGGCGTGAATGACGACAAGTACGATCCCAAAAACCATAACATCCTCTCAAATGCATCCTGCACAACCAACTGTGTAGCACCTGTAGCCAAAGTTTTAAACGACAACTTCGGTCTGAAAGCTGGACTTATGACCACGGCACACGCCTACACAAACGACCAGAGGATTCTGGACTTTGTACACCGTGATCTGCGTCGGGCTAGAGCCGCCGCCTTATCCATCATACCTACAACCACTGGCGCAGCTGTCGCAGCCACCGTTGTATTGCCAGAGCTCAAAGGAAGAATGGACGGACTTGCCTTACGCGTTCCTGTTCCAAACGTTTCCATAGTAGACCTTACCGCAGTACTAGAGAAAAGTGCAACGAAAGAAGAAGTGAACGCCGCATTCAAAAAGGCTGCTAAAGGCGAACTGAAAGGAATACTAGACTACACTGAGGACCCAGTGGTGTCCATAGACATCAACCATAGCACATACTCAGCCGTTGTGGATGGCCTCTGCACCATGATCGTTGGTGGTAACCTAGTCAAAGTATTGGCTTGGTATGACAATGAATGGGGCTTCTCCTGTCGAATGGTGGAACTGATCGAACTCCTTGGCAAGAAAGCTCGTCTATGAATGACGAACCCTCAAAAACCCAAAAACTCAAGAATTCTTCATTTTCATGGTAGGTGAAAGAATGGCTAAATTCTTGACCATCGATGATTTCGATTTCAAAAGCAAGGTAACCCTACTCAGAGTGGATTTCAATTCACCAATTGATCCTCAAACCAAAAAGATTCTCGATGACACAAGAATTCGGGCACACGCCGAAACAACCATTAAGGAGTTGGTTCAGAAAGGCGCGAAGGTAGTGGTCCTGGCGCATCAAGGCAGACCCGGAGACCCAGATTTCACACCCCTCAAACAGCATGCTGAAATTTTAGGTAAGATATTGAAAAAACCAGTAAAATATGTGGACGACATCTTTGGAGAAAAGGCGCAGAAAGCCATCAAGCAATTGAAAAGCGGCGAGGTTCTGGTTTTAGAAAATGTTCGAACCTTCGAAGACGAACAAAAGAAAGGATCACCTGAGGATCATGCAAAGTCTGAGTTCGTGAAGAAGTTGGCTCCCCTTGCCGACGTTTTTGTTAATGATGCTTTCGCAGCGGCCCACCGAGCCCACATCTCAATCGTAGGATTCACCGCTGTCTTGCCCAGCGTTGCCGGTCGAATAATGGAGAGGGAACTCAAGGCCTTAAAGAAGGTTTTGGAGGCTCCTGAAAAGCCCTGTATTTTCGTCATGGGAGGGGCGAAGGGCGACGACTCCTTGGAGATATCTCGTTATGTGCTCAAAAACAACATTGCTGACTACATTTTGACCGGCGGGGTTATAGGTCATATATTTCTTGTAGCGAAGGATGTTGACCTCGGGAAACCGAACATGCAATTCTTGGAAAAGAAGGAGCTAATGGTTTTGGTTCCTGGCATAAAAGGGCTGATGAAAGAATATCCTGCAGCAATTATGGTTCCTGTGGACATAGCCGTTGATGTGGAGCAAAAGAGGAAGGAAATCGCAGTTAATAAACTTCCAACAAACAACGCCATCTATGACATTGGAACAGAAACCGCAAAAAAATACGGCGAATTAATACGGAAAGCCAAATCCATCGTGATTAGCGGTCCTATGGGAGTTTTCGAAAACAAAGAGTTCATGGCGGGAACTAAAAAAGTCTTTCAGGCGATAGCGGCTTCTAAGGCATTTTCTTTGGTTGGTGGAGGACATACTGTTGCGGCGGTAGAAGAACTTAGGTTGGCAGACAAAATGTCCTACGTAAGCACGGCTGGAGGTGCCCTCATAGAGTTTCTCATGGGAAAGCAGTTGCCCGGCGTCGTCGCGCTGGAGAAAGCAGCTGCCAGAACATAACCTCCCAACTTTTTTGAGCATTACATGTCTGCGCACGTTCATGTTGTTTAACAAAGACTAGAATTTATTAAACAGAAGTTTTCATTTCGCACGCAGAATAGCTGGAGCAAAACATATCTAACGCAGATTGAATCAGTGTAATAATATGATCGATCTCATAGTTCAGCTGTTAATTTTTGCTATTTCATTAGTTGTTTTGGCTTCGACTAGCCATTTCACTATAAAATCTATAGAAAAGTTAATTGAACTCACGGGCTTGAGCGAAGCCTCTGCAGGGTTTGTAATTCTTGCGGTGATGACTTCAACACCAGAGATAACTGTAGCTCTTTTTTCAGTTCTTCAGGGAACCCCTGGGATCAGCATAGGAGACATTCTCGGCTCAAACGTATTCAATGTAGGTGCAGTTCTAGGCATACTTGGAATGCTTGGTTTCCTCAAAACATGCTGCACAGACCTTTTGGTAGAACTGACAGATATCCTCTTCCTCACATCTTTGATCCCGCTACTCCTTGTCATATTCAAAGTTGCAAGCCCCATCGTCGGTGTTATTCTTTTGGGAACTTTCTTGGTCAGCATTTATTTTATGGCAAGAAAGAGAACGCCAATGGTCAAAACAAATAATTCGGCAGCGGTTGGGAAGGCAAGCAGGAAAACGATTGTCACAATGCTGATTCTAAGCGTCGCTGGTCTTATGATAGCGGCACGTTTAGTTGTTTCATCCGGCATTAGTATTGCTCTAATTCTTGGTGCTCCGCCGATTTTGATTGGAGCAAAAGTAGTTGCGATAGGTACTTCTTTGCCGGAACTCACACTGGATTTTACAGCAGTTAGACGGGGGCGCGTTCAACTGGCAATAGGAGACATTATTGGCTCCAACCTCACAAATCTAACTCTCGTGTTGGGGCTAGTTCTCCTTACTTCACCCTTTGCAGTTAACATGACAATTTTCACAGAGATTCTTCCGTTTTTGCTAATAACAACTATCGTATTTTGGCGTTTTCTCACAAGAGGCGGCGTGTCTCAGGTCGGTGGCGTAATTTTGATAATGACGTACATTCTATTTCAAGCCGTAATTTAGCAAAAGGTGCGCATTTCATCTTGGAAGAGCGTCTGGAAAAAAGCAATCACTAAACTAATTCTTGTTTGGTTCTCAGTAAACTCCTGTTCAAGTCTTGAAAAGTTTTGTATATGTCTTCTATATGTAAGGTTGAGTTTTTCCTTTTGTTCTGAATTATTCCTAGAGATAACACGAAGGCGCCTAGAGTTTCGCTTATTGGGGTGGGTTCTGGAAAAGCTATTAGGGCTAAGCCGATTTTGACGAGCCTTGATTTGTCGCCATCTTTCCATAAGTTCCTGGTAGAGCGTAAGTCTTTGCCGACCCCCTTCATGACTTCGAGGGCCTCTTCGTAACTTAGTCCTAACTCTTGTAGCGCAGTGACTATCGGTTTTAGTTCTCTTGGTTCCACGATAGATCCCTATGTTCCCATTGAGGTATTGTTCTGATTCTTAGGTCATATCTAACACAAAAGCTTTGGCATTTCAAATAATGTGCAAAATTTTCCCACTTAGGTTCTGGTAAGGGAAAAACTTTCAACAACGTGGCAAACAGGTTCCTGTGATCTGTCAGTTTTTAAAAGAAGGAGAAAAAGTGGTCATGCCCCACTTTTAAGAAAAGCACGACGCTTCATGATCCAGCGGAATATAACGATACTTGGAGCTTCATGTTAAACGCGCGCGGCATATGTTCGATTTGTGAAGTTAGCCTGGAAATGGGCAAGTTTTCGTTGGACACCCACCTGCATACTCTGATTCTGCAGTCACAAATTGGCTCTCCTTGGTTTTTATTTCTCCTATGTATAGAACTTGCTCTGGCTTGCTTCCGTACCTGAATACGGTGACTCCTTTACATTTTAGCCTCCAAGCAGATTCGAAAACTTCTCTGACGTCTTCAATTCTTGCCTCATTTGGCAAGTTAACCGTTTTTGAAACGGCGTTGTCCGTGTATTTTTGAAATGCTGCTTGCATTCTAACATGCCATTCAGGTTCAATGTCAAGGGCTGTAACAAAAAGCCTCTTGATATCTTCTGGTACGCCGTCAATTTTCTGAACCGAACCTGTTTTTGCTATTTCTTCGAGAAGTTGGGCACTGTAGAACCCTCTTTCCTTCGCTATTGTTTCGAACAAGGGGTTAGTTTCAAAAAGCCTTGTTCCACCTAAAACGTTTCTTATAAAGGAAATTGCGAATATCGGTTCAATTCCGGAAGAGCATCCCGCTATTATGCTTATGCTTCCTGTTGGCGCTATCGTTGTTACTGTGGCGTTTCTCATGGCGTTATACTTGTCTTTCCAGATGCTTTTTTCAAAGTTTGGAAAAGAACCTCTTTCTTCACCAATTTCCACAGATTTCTTACGGGCTTCTTCTTCAACGAATTTCATTAGATTTTCAGCGAGTTGCAAAGCTTCTTCAGAGTTGTAAGGAATGCCGACTTTGATAAGCATGTCTGCAAATCCCATGACGCCCAAACCTATTTTTCTGTTAGCTCTTGTTATCGCCTCTATTTCCTTCAAAGGATACTTGTTTGCGTCTATAACATTGTCGAGAAAGTGAACAGTATTTCTTATAGTTTCTCTAAGTTTTTTCCAGTCTATTTTTCCGTCTTCAACCATCCTCGAAAGATTTATTGAACCCAAATTGCAGGATTCGTAGGGAAGCAGAGGCTGCTCGCCGCAAGGGTTCGTTGACTCAATTCTTCCAATTTCAGGAGTTGGATTATATCTGTTAATTTCATCAACAAAAATAACTCCCGGATCTCCACTAGCCCAAGCGGAGCTTGCCATCAAATCCCAAACGTCTCTGGCTTTAAGCTTTTTCACTCTTTCCTTAGTTCTAGGGTTGGTTAGCCAATATTCTCCGTCTTCTTCAAGAGTTTTCATAAAATCGTCAGTAACAGCAACTGAGATATTGAAGTTTGAAAGAAAACCCGGCTTTTGTTTGGAAGTTATAAACTCAATAATATCTGGGTGATCAACTCTCAAAATTCCCATCATGGCGCCTCTTCTTTTTCCACCGGCCTTTATGACTTCCGTGGCGGTATCAAAAACCCGCATGAAACTCACAGGACCAGATGCTACTCCCTTGGTTGATCTGACGATGTCTCCGTTCGGTCTTAGCCTAGAAAAATCAAAGCCAACTCCTCCGCCAGTCTGTTCGATCAGAGCCATATTTTTTACTGCCGTGAAAATGCTTTCCAAGGAATCATCAACAGGTAAAACGAAACATGCAG
>JAOUPL010000067.1 GCA_029879825.1 Candidatus Bathyarchaeota archaeon | reverse complement strand
TCGCTTTCACCGCTGGATCGAGAGCCTTCAATTAGGAGCGACGAAACCTCAAGTTTTTGCTCATCAAGTTATTGGAGGAAAGGCAACCAGATTTTTGCCCTTGTTCAAAGATTTAGATGTGAACTTGCGTAAATCTGGGATTAAAGTCCACTTTAAGGCTTACGTTAGCACAGTTATTTTGACAGCTTTGCTGCTTTCCATCTCAGCTCTGACTCTTGTTCCTTTGCTCCTAATCTTCATTTTTAAGCTTTCTCTCCTTCCGTCTCTTCTTTTCGGAATAGGGGCGAGCTTGCTTGCAGGAGCCCTAACTGTAATCGGTTTCTATTCTTATCCAATTTATCGCGCAGATAGTTTGAAGAGAACCTTAGAGGATGGGCTTCCCTTCACTACGGGTTATATGTCGATTTTGGCTGGTGCCGGTGTGCTGCCGGATTTCATATTTCGCTCCTTGGCTCAAGTTGACTCTTCATTGGCGGTTTCTAATGAAGCTAGAGCCATAGTGCGGGATGTAGAGCTCTTCGGCTTTGACGTCATTTCAGCTTTAGAAGCCGCTTCTCAGCGAACACCTTCTGAAAGGTTTAAAGAATTGCTTGAGGGGTTTATCGCCACAATTCACTCAGGAGGAAGCCTGGTAAAATATCTTAGAGATCGTTCACGCCAATATATGAAATTAAAGCGAATTGCACTGCGTCGATTCTCAGATACTCTCACAGTTTTGGCAGAGTTTTACGTCACTCTAATGGTTGCTGGATCCCTCATCTTCGTTGTGATGCTTTCAGTGATGGCAATGCTGGGCGGAGGCGGGTCTGGACTGCTTGATCCACGTCTACTTCTGCATCTTCTGACGTATATCGGCTTACCGATCGGATCGGTCGTATTCCTCATAATCCTAGATGCGATTTCGCCGAAGCGATGACTATGCCTAAAGTTGAAAAGTGGGAGAAAAAAATCGCTTGGATCGTGTCCAGTGTCCTAGGGGTCATCATAGTTACAACAGCATGCATAACACTTCAGGGCAGTCCCCTTTTCGACGAATATCTATTATTAGCGGTGGTGATCACTGTTTTTCCTCCAGCGGTGCTCGATTACGTGGATTATCGTTGGAAGAGATCCATAGACAAACATCTCCCCGACCTCTTTCGAAGCATAGTTCAAGCTCAAAAAACTGGCATGACCCTACCGCAGGCCCTAGAGGAAGCCTCTAAACGACGCTATGGCCCTCTAACCAAAGAGCTGAAGAAGATGGTAGCTCAGATGAGTTGGGGGGTGTCCTTCGAAAAGGCGCTTCAATCCTTGGGCGAGCGCATTGATACGACGCTCGTAAGGCAAACGATTCCCTTAATTCTCGAAGCCAGTAGGTCGGGAGGACGAGTTGAAAAGGTCTTTGATCCGATGGAGAAATTCGTGCAGACAACCCTAACATTTGATCAGGAGCGCAAAACCCAAACGAGACCCTATGTCGCAATTACCTACGTTGCGTTTTTCGTCTTCCTCTTCACCATCGTCATGCTTTTGGAATCTTTCTTTGTCCGCATGTCGGAGATTTCTACCACAGGGTTTGTCGCTGTAATGACGCCGAAAGAAGCTAGGAGAGTTTTCTTTCACATGAGCGGCATTCAAGCTTTCTTCGGTGGTCTTATGGCTGGAAAAATGGGTGAAGGAACCGTCGGCGCCGGTCTAAAGCACAGTGTCATCCTTCTAACGAGTGGGTATATGGTCTTCAAATTCATAGTGTGACGGTGGAGTCAGTGAGAAACCTACCACATAACAGAAGGGGAATAACCCCTGTCTTGAGCAACCTCTTGTTAATGGTTATCGCGGTCGCCGCCATGTCAATCGCCATAACAGCCACGTATGTTATCACAGATAATCTCCATGACACTATGGGCGAACGCTTCATCGTAGAGGACGTCTGGTTCACAACTGGAAAAATTTCGATCTATCTTCGCAACGTGGGCAAAGTTTCCCTTAAGATAGTCGCCGTATACGTAGATCACACACCCCGATCATTAACGCCTCTTAGGTTAGAAGAAAACAAACACGGCTGGTTAAACGTCACTTACAGTTGGAGTCCCAACTCGGTATATCACATTAACATTGTAACCATTAGGGGAACCAAGGTTGTGGATTACTATGAATCTCCGTCTTAAACAGGATAGGCGTGGCGTCAGCAACATAATCGTCGTCGTACTCAGCCTAGTAATTGTTGTAGCCATCATAGCGAACATCGTTTTATGGGGCTACGAAATGAACCAGTTGGACTGGGAGAAAATGAAAGAGGACATAATCATAACCAACGTTGAACGTGGCACTGAAATCAACGGGACGAGTTTCACTTTCAAAAACGAAGGAGCCTTAACCTCCCATCTGGTTTCATTGTGGATAATCAATTCAACGAACCATCAGCGCTACGACATAAACGTTTTCGTAAATTCAGCAGAGACCATAACCTATCTTCGCGCTGATATCTCTTTACCTGACGACCAATATACGGTCAAGGTTGTAACAGAAAGAGGAAACATCGCAGTCTGTTCAGGGTAGCCTATTCCTTCATACAAACCTTCTCAAACGCTTCTATTACCCCTTTCGGATCCTTCGCCTCAACCAACTGTATCTTGTAAAGGGCTGCCAACTTCTTTCCGTTTTCACTCATCCTTGGAATCGCAACCAAGCACGCCCTGTCTGGGGAAACATCATAAATCTTAGCGAACATAGCAATGACCGGCTGCTCAGAAGCGACGTCATCCGTTGAGGTTGCAAGGTCGATCACAGTTAGGTTTCGTTTCACTCCAGCGGGAGAAGCAGTTATGTCAAACATGTGACTTGCGCCGGATTTTCCCTTCAAGAAGCCAGGGCTTTCCACTTCGAATCCACGACTTTCCAAGAACTCCCTCATAGGAGCGATCAGAATCCAGCCCAAGGTCGCCTCTTTCATGGCTTCAGGGGTCAAACTGTAGGAGTACACGTCTTTGTAGAGGGCTTCTTCAAACGTGAAATTTCGGCGGCAGTCACGACAAAAATGGGCTGGAACCGCAATGTCAAAACTTTTGCTACATTCATTACAAGTGCACCACACTCCAGCTTTGTGATAGTCTATGTCTGGTTTAGTCAGTTCTTTGCGGCATCTTGGGCAGACAAGTCTATCGTCTTTTCGGAATTTTTCTTCTGTGTCGATGTATCCACATTGTATATGTTCAATTAACGCGCTCTTTCTGACATCAAAGGACCTGCAGTGGGGGCAGCAGTAATGCATAGAAACGTTCGCTGTATTACAAGATGGACAATAGACAATCTTGTCGTAAAGCTCCCTCTTCAGAATACCAGCCTCAGACAGGCTCTGCAAAAGTTCGTCGGTGCTGGAGGGATCGCCCACGATCGCATCAACGACAGGATATCTATAACCGTACTTATGATCATAAACCGGATTCAATTTACTAAGCTCACCGCTCACAAACTTGCTAGTAAGCAACTGCACGTTATGGTCTTTGTAAAGTTTAATCCGCTGATCTTTCGAGGCTTTCGACATGGGCTTTCTCCTTTTCTGACTTGCGATCTAGGAAGCCTTTCTTATCCCTTCTTTTCCAACGGACATAGTTATGCTTCATAGTCATTTAAAATTTTGTGGAGGAAGGATTCATATTTTTTCATACGTTTGCTTTTGTGAGACGTATCTAAAAAATGCTCCACATATAAAACAATTCATGGTATATGTAAAAAATCTGTGTACCTGAACAAATCCTAAATAGGATAGAATACGTTTCCCATAATCCTTTAATAATGCGATGAGCGAATCCCTTTTCTGAAAATCAAACCGAAGTGATCTGTCGTGTCTCAAGAAAAGCGAATAATTCAATGTCCTAAATGTGGCTTCACCTTCGACATAAGCTACGGCAGAACCTTCGCATGTTCCGGATGCCCTTCTCTCGTTCAATGCGGCATGGCAAAGTGCCCAAAATGTGGCCACGAATTTCCCTTGCCTGCTTCACATGGAAGTGCCTACTCTCATCCTTACAGAAAATACGCTCGAGGACTTGGGTGACAGAGAAAGAAGACAAACGTGCCCTAACGTTTTTCTTGTTCCATACTTCTCTCTGAATTTTAGACTCGCAATACTCGTTACCTACGCCCAAGCATTTAGCCGAGATCAAAGAAAGCGAGTCAACATTAATAAGAAGATTGTTATCCTAAGTAAGATGCGTAAGAAAATGATCAAGTGGTGAATGGAAACTACCGTCGGGTGAGTATTGTGGCGTCTGAGGAACGATGGAAACGCTTGATTTTCAGGTGGACTGCTCCAAAAGGATTTGTCGCAATAGTGCTATTCTTTGCCCTAGCCTTCCTCTTCGAGTGTCTTATGGTCTATTTTTTCACGTTCTCCGGCTTAACGGACAATTTTGCATTCAGATTTTTCACCATAACCATCAGCCCCCTATTTCATCTCATGCCCGTCGGTGTGATATTTGTCCTTATTTCAAGTTGGGCGTATCTCACAAAATACGTAGCCGTGATGCCTCGTAGAACATTGCCAGCAAAGAAGCCGTTGGAAACGCATAGAAGACAGCCTCGAAGGGCGCGGAAAACGCGTTTCAAGTCGTTCAGAAACTTTTTCCGTCGAATAGGTGCCGCTTTTCTTCGAATCCGTGGAGTTTCGTACGTGCAGCAACGACTTTTCTTCGCGAGAGCCGCCGTCAAAAGCACCGCAACTGTTCTAACAGTTTTCTTGGTGTCCGTTCTTGCCTTGTACATATTGGTGTATCCGAATCTGTTTCACAACCTAGCCATTGGGCTCTACAGCGCAAATCCATCTTTCCACGGGTTCGTGTTGAAAACGATCGAGACATCAAAAGGGTTAGCGCAAGCCTTGTCTCCAATAGGCTGGTTGGCGTCAGCTATAGATGGAGCACTCCGTGCTGTAGCCCCAGGCTTCAGAAACGCCATTGAAGGATTGGGATCATCTATGACGGGGCCTCTAACCAACGTCGATCTCGTGTGGAAATACACCCTTTGTCAGAACGCTGCGGCATGGATCTCCGCAATCGTAGCCCTAGCGTATGGAGAATATACCTCCCGCATGTATCGCATCCGCAAACCAAGATAAACACTCTCAACCAAGCAGTTATCTACGTGTGTGCCGCCAATTAACGAAATGGTGATGTAATGGCCGATAGGCCAAGGTTCGGTCCAGCTGGGGGTCCTTCAGGTTTTAGGGTGCTCAAAAGTCCAGTTTTTGAAGTACCCAGATACCTTCATGACGAGGGGTTAGACGCCTTTGAGTATCAGGCTGTTCGTTGGGGACCCAAGCCTCAGATGAAAAAGGATGACGCAGAAAAACTGGGAATCAATGCCAAACAGCATGACGTGTGGTTGACGGTTCATGGGTCCTACTTCGTCAACTTATGCGGCGACGAGGAAACCATAATGAAAAGTAAAGAACGTTTACTTGCCTGTGTAAGGGCTGCGGATTGGATGGATGCTCACGTGGTGGTCTTTCACCCCGGATTCTATGGCAAGAGATCCCCTCAGGAATCTCTTGAACTCTGCGTGAAGGCGATGAGCGAGGTAGTAGAGTCCATGAGGGCGCTTCAAATAACCAAGGTGCATCTTGGTCCTGAAACAACCGGAAAACTTTCACAGCTTGGAAGTTTGGATGAGATATTAACATTGTGTGAAAGTGTGGAGTTGACGGAGCCGGTGATAGACTGGGCTCATATTCACGCCAGAGAAGGCGGTAAAATGAAGACATTAGACGACTTTAGGAAAGCGTTGGACACCATTGAGAAGCAGCTGGGAACCAAAGCAATGAAAAACCTGCACTGTCACTACACCCTTGTTGAATTCACGGCCAAAGGAGAAAAACGCCATCACATCATGGATGAAATCGAGTATGGACCCCCCTTTGAGCCCTTGGCCTCCCTCATCGCAGAACTTGGTTTGACACCCGTCATAATCAGCGAAAGCCCCATTCTTGATGTGGACGCTCAAAAGATGCGAGACATCGTGTTAAAGAAGATGGAAGAGAAAAGCAAACGTTAGCGTCCATCATGCGGCTACCCCTGCTTACGATATCTTTTTCTATGCATACTCTCTTGCTCTCTGTGGGACCAAACTTTGACGCGGCTTAAAGGATTTGAAAAGCTCACAAACATCGACGAAGCACTCTTACTCCTCCTCAGAAAACTTAAACCAGAAAGGTTGGCGTCTGAACAAATCCCACTTCACGCAGCATTAGGACGGGTCACGGCAGAAGACATCCAAGCCAAAAACGATCTGCCTCCTTTTGATCGCTCTGCCGTGGACGGCTACGCAGTGAAGGCGCGAGACACCTTTGGAGCATCCCAATTCAACCCAAAAACTCTGAAACTGACCGAAAA
>JAOUPL010000013.1 GCA_029879825.1 Candidatus Bathyarchaeota archaeon | reverse complement strand
GTCAAGAACATGACTGAGGAACTTATTCGACTTCGCTACGATAAAGCTCTGAAAAAATCTTTGGCCAGAGAAACCGTGGCCAGAGAAGTGTTGACCGAAGAAGAAGAGAAGTTGTATGGAGAAATTTTGCCCCTAACCGAGGCTTACCAAGCCTTCTTAAGAGATATTCTTCAAGGGCGTTTATCTCATATTGAGAAGGAAGAGAAACCGAAGAGGATACTACTACGCTTCGTTCAGGAAATTCCAGCAATAGTTGGATCTGATATGAAGACTTACGGTCCCTTTGAGCCAGAGGACATAGCAACCTTACCTTCAGAAAACGCTCGAATCCTTATTAAACAAGGGGTAGCCGTGGAAGTGGAAGTAAAATAATGTCGTCATCGGTTTGCACCGAAGGTTGACATTATCTGAAATGAAAATTCTTTTTGCGCGCGCGCTCTTCTCTTCAGAGGACGCTCGCGAGCAAACGGTAGCTTTCCTAAAAAAAGAAGGTCAGCCTGAAAAAGAAAATAATACTGAAAAACTGAACTAGTAAAATGCAAAAAAAGACCAAGGAACTTTGATCTCCCAGAAACAGATAAATAGTAATTAAGCGGGCTGTTCTATACCGAACTAGTCTGTGATGGCAATGAAAACACCAAAAGAAGTCACCACGTACTGCCCCAAATGCAATAACCATCAACTTCACACAGTTTCCTTATACAAGACTGGAAAAAGAAGGGCTTTATCCAAGGGCGAAAGACAACACGAGCTACGCGAAAAGAAAGGATATGGTGGACAAAAATTTTCCCGCCAACGAAAGTTTGCCAAAACAACTAAAAAACAAACGTTGAAGCTCAGATGCAAAACATGTGGATACACACGACATAAGAAGGGAATACGCCTTAAGAAACTGAGTATCGAGTAAAGGAGGAAAGAAAATGAGTGATTGGGAAAAGGTTATACCGAAACCTAGAAGCAAGTTCCTTCGAGTAAAATGCCCTGACTGTGGAAACGAACAACTCGTTTTCAGCAATGCCACAACCATTGTTCACTGCAACGTTTGTGGAGCGATACTCGCAGAACCCTCTGGCGGAAAAGCAACAGTCAAGGGCGAAATCACCGCTATACTAGATTAAACAATAAGTGGGGAGAAAATGGAGTTAAAGAAACGCGAGTGGCCTGACGTAGGCGACTTGGTGATTGCTACAGTCGTAGGAATAACAGACTATGGTGCCTACGTTAGATTAGATGAATATGAAAAGGAAGGATTGTTGCATGTATCTGAAGTTGCCTCCCGGTGGGTAAGAAATATTCGTGTTTTTGTGCGAGAAGGACAAAAGGTCGTATTGAAAGTTTTAAGGGTCAATGCGGAAAAGGGGCACGTTGACCTGTCGCTAAGAAGGGTTACAAAACGTGAGAAAAAAGAAAAAATTCTGTCTTGGAAAAAAGATAGAAAAGCAGACACCCTGCTGCGAAGCGCCTCTGAAAAGTTAAACATCTCATTTGAAGAAATTTATGAAAAAGCAGGAGCCCTAATTGAAAAGGAGTTTGGAGAGCTACATGAGGGGCTAGAAAAAACAGCAAAAGACGGAGCTGACGTTCTATTAAAGCTAGGAGTCCCCACAGACATTGCGGTCGCCCTAGAGGAAATCGCAAAGGAAAGAATCAGCATACAATTAGTGAAAGTGAAGGGAATCCTAGAGCTTCAATGCACGAAACCGAACGGAGCGGTTCTCATTAAGGAAACCTTATTAAGAGCTCAAAAAATTGGAGAATCTCAAGGAACACGTATTCGAATCTACGTAGTTGCACCGCCGAAATATCGCGTTGAGGTTTCAGCTGAAGACTACAAAAGCGCGGAAGACGCCTTGGAGAAGGCTACAAATACAGCTCTAAAAAACATAGCAAAAATCGGCGGAAAAGGCGCCTTCAAAAGGGAAAAATGATGGTTTGGCTGCTTAGAAAATGTGAGAAATGCAAAAAATATACGCTGAACCAAGAGAGATGCCCCTATTGTGGAGGTAACTTACACATACCGCATCCAGCTAAATTCTCGCCTGAAGATAGGTATGCAAAATACAGGCGAGCAATGAGAGGTTTATATTAGAATGAAAACAACAACCATCGAGGAATTAACGAAAATCGAGCTGAAAAATCCAATTTTAATAGAAGGGCTTCCCGGATTGGGAATGGTCGGAAGGATAGCCACACGATATCTTGCTAAGGAATTAAAAGCCAAAAAACTCGCGAGTTTGTATTCCCCCCACTTCCCCTACTACGTTATCGTAAACAAAAAAGGAAGTGTTAGACTCCTCCGCGGAGAATTTTTCTTCTGGAAAAATGAGGCTGGAGAAAACGACTCTATTTTCTTTACAGGAGATAGCCAAGCACAAACAATAGAGGGGCAGTATGAGGTAGCTGGCTGTATACTCGATTTTGCTGAAAAAAATAACGTGAAAACCGTCGTAACCATTGGTGGATACCGAAAAGAAGTGGAAAAAACACCAAGAGTAGTTGCGGTCTCAACCAGTCCCCGCCTCTTGAAGGAAGCCCTGAAAGCTAAGGCACTACCTAGCCCCGCAGGAAACCCTATTGTCGGTACCGCTGGTTTACTCTTGGGCTTGGCAAAATTCAGAAAAATAGACGCGATTTGCCTTCTAGGAGAGACTCGCGGCTACCTGCCTGATCCAAGGGCAGCGAAAAGCGTTGTTGAGGTTTTGCAGAAAATGTTGAAAATCAAAGTTGATCTAAGTGGGCTGGATAAGGAAATCGAGAAATCCGAAGAAATAGTGGGTAGGATGCAGGAGATAGAGAAGAGAAGAGAAAAGTACGCGCAGAAGATGCGTAGAGTGGAAGAGGAAAGGATTAGCTACATCTCCTGAGATATGTAATCAATCATATCTGATTTTATGTGCCGCATAAGAGACATCGCGGAAGAGAAAATAAATTTAGCAAAGTACGTGTTGAAAAACATCTGTTCTCGAAGGCATTTACTGAACCGTTAAGTCACGTTTTTCTTCGAATTTGCTCTCTTATTTTGGTTTTGCGATCTTTGGAACGTGTATATTAGGGCTACCACACGTGGGGCAATATCTGGGCTCCACTTTGCTTTCGTCGATCCATTTGTACCCGCATTTCAGACATATCCATTCTGGCAAGACTTCTCACCCAAACTAATTTCAGATTGGTGTTTGCATTTTTAAACACTTAAATGTTTTCTGAAGCTACCGATTATCTACAACACCAAGGCATCGATGGGATCAAAAACTCATTTCAGCGGGCATAGCTTAATTTTTAGCGCCTGCGCGCGCGCACATGAGTTTTGTTAATAGACTTGACCTCAACGTTTGTCGGTATGAAAGATAGTTTTTTGCCACATTTCGGGCATTTGCCATCGTAACTCTGAATGATCTCGTCAGGGGGCTTCAACTCTATACCTTCATAGAGAAAAGCACCACATTTTTGACAAATTATCCGTTGAGGCACATTCTCACAGCCGTCGTAAAACGAGGATACAACCGTTGTAGACTATTTATAGATTCCGACTTGTGACTAACTTGCTACAATTTTGGCTGTTTTGGTTGAACTTGTTTCTCCCTATGTGTTTTCAACTTTGGAAGAGGAGGAAACTTGGACTCCCAAACATGGCACACAAACTCTCTCACATACCTGTTTACTTGTTCCGATTCTACTCCGCTGAGATTTTCTTGGAGGTTTACAAGCTGTGACAACGCTAGCCTCAGCGCCATGGAAAAGGCTTCATCAAGTTCTGGCCAATTCTTCGCCGTATAGGAGAGCCATCGGTCGCCTTTCCTTCGATACCCTGGAATGGCAGCGACCGGATCAGTAAAACCAGGCGAGGCAAACACGAGATCCGTTTCAATGGGCGGCTCTGGTGTTTCCAGTACCTTGAACTGCGATAAGTTCTTCAAAGCATGGGTTGCTACGTCTTCAATCATGCGCCTCGTTTTCTTCAGTGAAAGGCATTCAGCCGAAGTTCTGCTTAAGGCGGTTTTCACGGTTACGCCTGTGATTTCCGGGAAAAAAGATTTCGCTTCTCTCACTACCGCCGCGTCCCCAGTCACCATGATTGTTGGAAATCCCGTGTAGGCGCCTTTCCAAACACACCACGCTGTTTCTCCAATGTATTGACCCTTCAAACCTAATGCTAGTCCAAGGATTGAGCTGAAAGTGTGGCTGAGGAAACCATCCTTCGTGCCTGCCATTGCATGAAAACCCACCAAAACTTGTGCATCGCAAGATTTGATGAAATCGTCTCGTTCACGTTTCTTACGGAGAACCGTGGCGCCTGCCTCAATTTTTTCGTCGATGATGTTTGGAGGATTCCCCCAACGGTGTCCATCAACTACTCCAATTTCTGTTGCTCCTGCTGCTTTCAATCCGCGAACAGCGGCGTTGATGTCTTCTGTGATAAGGGTCTTGGCCTTTTCGAAAGGTTTACCAAATTCCTTAATTACCTGACGAAAGGTGTGCACTCCGGATATTCCTTCAAAATCGGAAATAATTACTACCCTCAAAGGTTGCTGCTCCAGGTGTCCAAGCGCCTCTGTTTGTGAAATGATTTAATTTTGAGTCGTAAATCATTTATAGCTTCCGTGCGTGTCTGAAAAGAAAGGGAAAGGATACGTTGATGGGAAAATACACCTTGATCATCACCGAAAAACCGGATGCTGCCCAACGGATTGCACAAGCGCTTGACGGTAAGGGGAAGCCCAAAAAAGTTGAGGAGAATGGAGTGCCCTATTTCATTGCTCATCGAGACCGAGAACTCGTCGTTGTTCCAGCCCTCGGGCACCTCTACACGGTGATTCATGAAAGGGGAAGAAGAAACTATTATCCTGTTTTCAACTTCAAGTGGGCGCCACGACACTTGGCGGAAAGAGGAGCAAAACAAATTCGCACATGGATTGAAACGATTTCAAAGCTGGCCAAGGATGCTGAAGATTTCATAGCCGCTTGCGACTACGACCTTGAAGGAAGCCTCATCGGCTATTGCATACTAAAATACGCCTGTGAAAACAAAGAAGGCGTAGCAAAGAGGATGAAGTTTTCCACGCTCATGAAAAGCGAGTTAGAAAGAGCCTACGAAGAACCTCTTCCTCAACTCAATTTTGCCCTTATAGAAGCTGGAAGAACCAGGCATGAAGTTGACTGGCTCTACGGCGTGAATCTTTCACGGGCATTAACTTTGGCGGCTCGCCGCTGGAGTGGAAGATATTCCACTTTAAGCACGGGAAGAGTGCAAGGACCCACTTTAAGATTCTTAATCGGAAGAGAAAAGGAAATTCGCAGCTTTGTACCTACTCCATATTGGGAAATAAAAGCTGAGGTTGAAATCAAGAAATCTACGTGCGAAGTAGAGTATGAAAGAAAAAGAATTGAGAAAAAGGCGGAAGCTGATGCTGTTGTAAGGGCTTGCACGGATAAGATAGGAGAAATCAAGGAAGTTGGCGTGAGAAAGTTTCATCAGAAGCCTCCAATACCCTTTGACATAGGCACACTGCAAACTGAGGCATACAGCCTATTTGGGTATACTCCTAGGCGAACATTGGGCATCGCTCAGCGGCTATATCTTGACGCCTTGATTTCATATCCACGAACAAGCAGCCAGAAACTGCCCCCGATAATAGACTACAAAAAAATACTCAACGCTTTGAGTAAAGAACCTGCATACAAAAAACTAGCCTCAAAACTTTTGGAAAAGGAAGAGTTGAAACCAAGGGAAGGCGCTAAAGAAGACCCTGCGCATCCCGCTGTATATCCTACAGGGAACCTGCCAGAGCGAACGTTAAGCGACCCCGAGAAAAAAGTGTGGGACCTAGTCGTCAAACGGTTTATGGCTGTTTTCGGAGAGACAGCGATCAAACAAAGCGTAAAAATTCGCCTAGAGGTAAATAGTCACAACTTCTTTCTGAGGGGAAGAAGAATCCTGAAAGAAGGGTGGATGCAATTCTACAAACCATACGCCAGAGCCGAAGAAACGTTGTTGCCTCCCATCAAAGAAGGTGAAACAATTCTTTTAAAGCGAGTTATGCGCGACGACAAGTTTACTAATCCACCGCCGCGTTACAACCCAAGCAGCCTTCTCAAGAAAATGGAAGGGCTTGGAATCGGAACAAAGGCTACGAGAGCAGACATCATTGAAACTCTTTATAATCGAGGATACGTGACAGATGAAAGAATGGTAGTAACCGATTTGGGGTTCGACATCGTCGACATCCTCAGCAAATGTGCACCAAGAGTCATTTCAGTAAAGCTCACTCAAGAACTTGAGAAAAAAATGGAACGAATTCAGAGCAAAAGCGAGAAAAGGGAAAACATACTCTTGGAAGCTGTTGAGCAGCTAAAGCCGCAGCTGGAACAGTTCAAGGAAAAAGAGGGACCAATAGGGGAAGCATTGAGCAACGCAATTAAAAGAGCGCGAATGCAAGAACGAATCGTAGGAGGCTGTCCGACTTGCGGTACGGGTACTTTGATGATTTTGTTTTCTCGGAGAACTAGGAAGCGCTTCATCGGATGCACAAACTATTTCAAAGGCATCTGTAAAACATCATTTCCTCTTCCCCAACGCGGAACCGCCAAACCCATGGAAAAAACTTGTAGCTCCTGCGGATGGCCACTAGTGCGAGTGCAGATTAGAGGTCGGAGACCGTGGAGGCTGTGCTTCAATCCTAATTGTCCCTTAAAGGAAGAAAGGAGGAAACGTAATGAAATGCAGAATTTGCAATAAGGAAGCTGTGGAGAAATACTGCGAACTCCACGAAAAAGCCTATAGAAGCATTGTCCAAAAGTATGAGGATTGGAAAAGGGCGATGGACATTTCATATAGGGAATATTTAAATGAGATTCTGAAGAATTCATATACAGGCTCTTGGGCGAAAGAAGTAGTAGAGAAATTAATGAAAGACGGAGATAGGTAAACCATGGCAGGGGGGTTCAGAAGAAGAATTTCATCTCTTGCGTTTTCTATGCAAAAAGCCTACTGGAAAATGGTGACCGCTAAACCTTCCATATTTGTTACTGCCGTTCTAGTGGTCGCTGCGTCTCTTTTCCTGCTTGGAGGTGGAGTCTACGATCTCTTAGAAAAGCCGCTCTTGGTAATTGTTGCGGCAGGTGGAAGAATCGTCACCTATTATCCTTATGCTCTAAATGAACAATTTCTTGTAGAAAGCATAATTGTTATGGTTATCTATGCCATCGGAGTTGTGGGTTTCCTTTTAACGTATCAAAGCACAAAGTATGCTTATAGGGCACGTCAAGCGTATATGATGCTTTTAGTGGGCTGTGTTCTGGTCGTCATCGCATATATTTTCATCGAACGTTCTCTGTTAGCTAGGTGGGTCTAGCCTTCCATAGAAATTGAAGCATGTGTTAACCAATCGTTTCGTCACTTGCCTCTGCTTTTCCTTTTTATGCCCAAAAGACGCGCTAACAGGTTTGTTAAGAAATGTATGGGAGGCGTTATGACAAGAATTATCAACATCGTGAGCAAGGAAGGCGGTGAAACTGTAAGCGAAAAGAGGAATGCTCCGGCAACAAAATCAAGCTGGTCCCCTATGGGAAGTGAGGTCCCGGGGGGAAGTTCTAGTCGTCGCTTGATGAAGGATTCAACTAAATCGCCTACTAACGCCCCTAGCGAAATCATAAATCCGAGCAATACATCATATCGAAACTGAGTATCATATTGAAAAAGAACATGTTGAAAGAGAAGGGTTTGAAGGAAACCAACTAACGTTCCCACAAGAAGACCGGAGAAAAAACCTCGAAGGGTTTTATGTGATCCAAGTATCGGTTTTCCGTCTAAAAAAATCTTGCCGAAATCGACGGGAGGCCCTCCACCGAAAATAACAGGAGCAGCATTAGCGCAATAGGCCGGAAATATAAACCATAGCGCGTAGCCGACGTCAATTATTGTTACCAGCATGTTCTTTCACCATTCATTCATGACTTGAAGAAAATAAAACCTAGCTTCTGTAATCGTGAATACCTGTTCTTTCTATCTTGACGTAGCAACTCGCAGAACGCCTGCGTTCCGGATGTTTTTCAAGAAGGACTTTTATAACACGTGTCTGGCCTGTTAGCTCTAAATTGAGCACAACGTCTGACCAGAACTTCAGAACCCGCGTAGCAACTGGTTCTATACTGACCTGTTTTCCATGAAAAACGCTTCTCACTTGGCTGATGATGAGGGCTGCCACCTTGTGAGTTTTGACGATTTGAGTCAACAACGCGACCTGCCTATTCAATTCTCGATTCAAGGCAAACGTTTCCTTTGGGCCTTCAAGTTCAACACGATATAGTGACGTAATGGTGTCGACAACCATCAGCCCGAATTTTCTGGTTACGTATTCGTCAAGATTATCTATTACTCTGATTTGCTCTTGAAAGGTTGTTGGTCTCATCAAGATTATCAAAGGAGAAATTTTCTCATAATCATAGTATGCTATCTGTGAAAGCCGCTTTGAAGAAAAAGTTCCATCTGAGTCTATAAAAAGGGACTTATAACCCATTCTTGCGCAATTAACAGCACATTGGACAGCAAGGGAGGTTTTAGCCGTTTCCGCCTCTCCATAAACAAGGGAGACTCCATCAGCAGGAAACCCTCCTCCTAGCAATTTGTCAAGCGAACCACAACCCGTCGGAACTAGACGCTGCAAGACTCTCCACACAAGAAGCGAATATAAACCCAAAAATTATAAGCATTGTCTCTACTGTTTGTTTCTGGAACCGTTAATTCACAACATATTTAAGAAGCCGAGAAAGAACAGAGGGAAGCATGTAGGGTCACAGTTATGCATACAATCACCTTCTTATCTTTAACCAATTGTTTCTCTTCCATAAAGTGTAAAAGGGCACCCTTATGAAAGCAAAAATCGCGCTCGCAACGGTATCCGGAAGAGCCTATTATAAACTGGTAAAAGAACTTAAAAGAAAAGATCTGCCCTTCTTGAGTCTGAAGCCTTGGGACCCCATTCCTTTAAACATTAAAGTGGTTATAACCACCAAGGAAGAACGTCATTTAGTAACGCATCCTAACATTCTCATTTTTGAGTACGAATCAAACCCCGCATCGGTTATTGACGAGGCGCTTCTTGGCGTTCACGGAAAGCGGAGCTACGAAGAAGTTGTTGTCGGAGTGGACCCAGGTGAAACCTACGGAGTAGCAGTTTTGGGTGACGACAACGTTCTGGAAACCCTTGATTGTTCAAGTTTGAAGGAAACGGTAAATGTCATTCTAGATGATTTAAAGAGAGTTCCAGCTACCGTTAGTATAGTGAAGGTAGGAGATGGTGCTCCTACTCATACTAAAGGACTACTACATTCATTGGATGAAGCTTTACCACAGGAGATCGTTATAGAAGTAGTGAGTGAAGCTGGAACCAGTCGTTTCATGAATGAAACCGCCCATCGGAGAGGACTAAGAGACGCGCTGTCCGCCATAGAAATCGCGGGAAGAAAGGGGCAGATCTTTCCTCGGAGAAAAACGCAATGAATCACATCGTCAAAACAGGGAAAACGTTGCTGGTTGACGGTCCTGCGTCAGTAAGTCTTCTTTCAGGACGGATCAGTGTTTTAGGCGCACCGTTCATGGTTGGAGAAAAAATCATAATAAGAGATGGAAAACGCGTACCTTTTGGAGTGAGGAAAAAGGCTACATTTGACCTGATGCTAGGTGAAGGAGCTTCTTTTGAAGAAATTGACGGAGGCACCGTTCCTCCTTCGTGGGAAAATGCTGCGAAGGAGGTGTTATCCTTGAAAAAGCCAGTAACTGTTATGGTCATGGGTGGAGTGGACTCGGGTAAAACCAGCTTTTGTACTTTTCTTGCAAATGAGGCGCTGAGAAAGAAATGGAAGACTGGCATTATAGATGCTGATTTGGGGCAGTCTGATGTAGGACCGCCTTCAACGGTGGGATTCAATTTCGTTTCCGAGCCTGTGAAGGATCTCTTTGAAATTAAGGCAGAGAACGCGTATTTTGTGGGTTTGACGAGTCCAAGCGGAGCGGTAAACAAGATTATGAAGGGATTAACTGAGCTGAAAAATAGGGCAATGGAGGCAGATGTGGATTTTCTTATTGTAAACACCGACGGATGGGTTGACGGCGAAGAAGCCGTCAAATATAAGATTCAGTTAACGAAAACCGTTTCTCCCAGCGTGATTGTAGGAATACGGCAAGAGGACGAGTTGACGCCCATACTGACAGCGTTGAAGGAGGCTAAGGTTCTTTCAATAGACTCACCGCAGTTGGTACAGCGAAGAAATCGGGAGAAAAGGAAGATTTTACGCGAGTTAAGTTACAAAAAGTATTTGAAACAAGCCAAGGTGCAGTCATTTGCACTAAACTGGGTTAAAGTTGAAGACTCTCTGCTAGGCGCTGGCGGTCCCCTGGCTCCAGAACGTATGGAAAAGATAAGGAATTTGTTGGGAAAAAGACCTATTTACTCCGAAGAAACGCTCGCCACAATTTTCGTTGTTCTAAGGAAAAATCAGTCGGTCACTGAGGAACAAATGAAAGAGATTGAAGAGAGCTTCGGAAAAAGGGCGAAGGTGATAAGGGAGGGCGAAGAAGAAGGCTTGCTTGTCGGGCTTCAAGATGAGCGAGGTAAATTTCTGGGGATCGGCATTTTGTGTGGAGTTGACTATAGAAGGAGGGTTATGAAGGTTTACACTCCGATAAACGAGAACGTTTCAACTATTCGTTTCGGTCAAATAAAACTGGACGAAAATGGCAGGGAAATCGGCCTAAGCACAATTTATTCGAACTACCTTATGTAGAATGTTTCGACGCGCTACTTAATCCTCTACTCTTTTGGATGGGCACAAAGTGTTGACTGAACAAAGCTTGCACAATGGTTTCCTCGCCTTGCAATTTTTTCTGCCAAGCGAAATAAGCAACAAATGAACAGGAAGATAATCTTCGGGTGAATAAAGAGTTTCAAGTGCCCGCCGAACTCCTTCGTAATCAGCCTTTGGTGGAGCCAACCCCAGCATTTTCGAAACACGATTCACATGGGTATCTACGGGAACCGTTGGTTTTCCAGCGCAAAAGAGGAGAACAACATCAGCGGTTTTAGGTCCAACTCCCGGGATGTTTAGAAGAATTTTTCGCGCCTCTTCGAGGGGAAGCGAGTAGATAAAATCTAAGGAGCCGTTGAACTGTTCCAAGATCACGCGAGAAATAGCCTTGATAACTTTTGACTTATTCCTATACAGGCCCCCAACCCTTACGGCATCTTCAATCTCCTCAACGCTTGCCTTGGCCAAGGCTTCTGGGGTTATGGAAAACTTTTGGGATAGGTTTGCGAAGGCCCTAGCCGTGTTTTTGTCAGCTGTGACTTGAGAAAGCACTGTTGTGATTAATGTTTTAAATGGTTCTCTGTTTGAACGTGCCCACGGTGGAATAGAGAAGTTGTCTTGAAGTATATGGAGAATTTCTTTTGCTCTGTCTTCCGTCACTGAGTTGATTTCCTCCTCCAAATTTCTTGAAAACACTAAATAGTGGGTGAACGACGCTATAAATAAACATGGGAGGGTCACCCATGTCACGAGCAAAAATTGTCCAAGAAAAAATGATTGAAAGAGATACACCTTTCCTATCTATTTATCTTGAAACAAAAAACGCGAGTTTGATTCTTTTGAGTGAAGGAGAAGATCAGCTGGGCACCCTAGCTGTGGCTATACCGCAAACTCGAAAAATGGTTGGTCCACCTTTATCTTCAATTCTGCTCGGCGACCGTAACATGATGATTGCCCGTGTTCTAGCCGAACGCCTCGCCGAAAAAATGAAAAAGATCGCCTTGGTGTCGGTTTTCACTAAAACCTTTGGTGAAAGGGAAGTGGGGCCCATCTTTCTGAAACTCGTGGAAAAAACCATTAGAATAGAGGAGGGTGAGAGATGAGTCTTCGAAGTTTTCTTGAGGAGATGGGAAAAAACGGAGAAATCGTTCATGTAAGAGAAGAAGTGTCACCTCGATTCGAAGCTTCATCGATTATGAAGGCATTTGACGGCGATCCAGTCCTCTTTTTCGATAAGGTGAAGGGTCATGAAACGAAGATTTGATGATCATCCCCAACGCAAGGGGATCAACGCTAGACCCTTGTACCAACCAAGAAACCGGATTAACAACAAAGCTCAGCATCGACGCCCCACGTCCTTTAACAAAACCTCAAGAAAAATTTGAGCGAGCAAAAATACCGACAAGCAAGGGGATCGCTGAAACTATAGAAGAGATGAGAAAAGCCTAAAAAACATCTTTACTTCATGTGAAAATTTCCCACGGGTAAACTGAAGGTATAGCCCATGAAAGAAGAGATTGTAAGTTTCCAAAACATACTCGCAGCCAGTAGGAAAATAGGAAGCTTCGTTGCTCGAACCCCAACTTACCATTCAGTGGTTTTCAGCCAGAGAACAGGCGCAGAAGTATACTTAAAGCTTGAATGTTTTCAGCCAGTAGGGGTCTTCAAAATAAGGGGGGCGGTTAACAAAATATGTAGCCTCCCCCCGTCAGAACTAAAGAAAGGTTTGGTTACATCCTCCTCTGGAAACCATGGAGTAGCCGTCGCCTATGCAGCCAAGATTTATGGAGCCAAAGCAGTCGTTGTTGTGCCCGAAAACGCAGTGAAGGAAAAGGTTGAAGCCATAGAAGCTTATGGAGCGGAAGTTGTAAAATACGGAAAGGACTACGATGAAGCCTACTCTAAGGCTCTTGAAATACAAAAGAAAACCGGAATAATCTTTGTGCATCCCTTTAACGACTCTCTCGTAATCGCCGGACAAGGAACCGTTGGTTTAGAATTGCTCGAAGATGTCCCAGACTTAAACACAATCATTGTGCCTATAGGTGGTGGCGGCCTCATATCTGGAATATCTGTTGCTGCAAAAACCTTGAATCCAAATATAAGAATGGTTGGAGTTCAACCTGAAGGAGCTCCAGCCGTCTACCGATCCTGGAAAGCTGGAAAAATCGTGGAAGTAGATTCCGTTAACACGGTTGCGGATGGTTTGGCTGCTAGGAAACCGCTTGACCTAACCTTTAGAATAATTAAAAAATACGTAAATGACATCCTGCTGGTAACTGAACAGGAAATAGGTGAAGCTGTGCTGGCGCTTCTACACGAGGCTCACATACTGGCTGAACCTTCCGGAGCAGCGTCCTTGGCAGCTCTCCTATCTAAATACCATCCAAAGCCCGAAGAGAAAGTTGCAGTAATTGTCAGCGGAGCAAACATATCAATCGACTACTTAGCCTCCTTGCTAAAACAGACATAAAGTTTCCACGGGTTTGGAAGCACCTTGTTTGAGTAGAAAAGGTTTCCCCAAAATTTTAAGCTGAAATGGAGTTTATTATAGCTTGGTGAAAAAATGACGAAAAAAGTTGCCATTGTAGCGGTGGCTCAGACTAAATATGAGGAAAACTATTACCGGCAAAGCGAACTGGTCTATCAGTGTGTGGAGAAAGTCTTAGATGAAACTGGACTGACTTTCCAAGAAGGCAAAGGAATAGATTCTGCCGTAACCGCATCTGACGATTTCTGGGATGCCAGAACTATTTCAGACACTCCCATCGGAGATGTTGTTGGCGCCCACTATAGGACAGAGGAAAAGGTAGCCCAGGATGGAGCTCAAGCCGCCTTCTATGCCTATATGGAAATTCTTTCAGGCCACTCAGATATCGTTCTGGTGACGGCTCACTGTAAAGAGTCTCAGCCTATCTCAAGAAACATTATAACCAACGCTGGGTTCGACCCCTACTTTCAGCGTTCCCTTGGTCTGGATCACCTTGTTGCAGCTGCTTTACAAGCCAAGCGATATATGCAAACGTATGGGATTACTCGTGAACAGTGCGCTAAGGCGGTGGTGAAGAGTCACAAGAACGGAAAAAACAATCCTTACGTCACAAAGGCTAGGAACGTAACCGTTGAAGATGTTCTGGACTCCAAAATGTTGGCATCTCCCATTAGCGAGCTAGATATTCATCCAGTTACGGACGGCGCCTGCGCCTTGATCATAGCTGAAGAGGAGAAGGCTAAAAAAATCACAGATAACCTAGTTTGGATAAAAGGCGCCAGCGACTGTTACGATGCATTTTATCTTGGAGACAGGGACTTAGCCAACTGCGATTCCTTGGTTTCAGCCGCAAAAAGAGCGTATGAGATGGCAGGAATAAAAAATCCGTCAAAAGAAATTGATGTGGCTGAAATATCAACGCGGTATTCGTATCAAGAGCCTCTATGGACCGAGGGCCTCGGTTTCTGCGGCAGGGGTGAAGGAGGCAAACTTCTCGATGAGGGAATAACTGAGATGGGAGGCGAAATTCCAGTGAATCCTTCGGGCGGAGTATTAGTAGGTTGCCCCTACATCACAGCTGGCTTAGCTAGAGTTGTGGAAATAGCTCTTCAATTGCGTGGTGATGCTGGTGCCAGACAGGTTTCTGGGGCAAAAGTAGGCTTGGCCCACGGGACGAGTGGACCTTGTGGACAGTTGCATTGCGTGTTGATTTTAGGAAAATGAAAGGGTGAGCAAGTATGGTTAAGAAGAATAGAAATGTGGCGATCGTTGGGGTTGGTCAAACATACCATAAGAGGCGAAGACCAGACGTAACCCAAGTTGAACTCATCAATGAGGCTGTGAGAGCCGCCCTCAAGGATGCCCAACTAGACATAGCAGACGTTGATGTCGTGGTGCATGGAAATATGGAGCTCTTTGAAGGAACCTACCAGGGAGACATGTGGCATGTCGACGGTGACGGTGCCTACATGAAATCTGGCATAAGAATCACCACGGGCGGAACAACTGGTGGAACACTTGTTTGCGCCACAGACAACATCGTGACCTCTGGCCTATACGATGTAGCATTGTGTATTGGTTTTGAGAAAATGGAGGAGGGGGAGGCCACTGGCGGAATAACCGGGATGGCTGATCCTCTATGGTTTAGGTGGATGATGTCTGGAGCCCTCAGCGGCGCATCGTTCGCAGAGAGGTTGGAAGCCCTTACCATGGAACAACTGGAACGTTTGGAACTTGTTGCAGCAAAACTGCGAGTGCAACTGGCCGACAACGCTGCAAGAAACCCCTACGCTCATCTGCGGATGAAGCTAACAATAGACGACGTAATGAACTCAAGGTTATTGGTCTATCCCCTCAGACTCCTTCACATGTGTCCAGAATCAAGCGGCGCTTGTGCGTTGATACTAGCATCGGAGAAAAAAGCTGAAAGAATTACTGACAAACCCGTTTGGATCAAGGACCACGTAACAACCCACTTGGAAGATTTCGTGGTGGGAGTGATAACCGAAGCAGAGTCAACCATGAGGCGTTGCGCAAGGAAACTATACGAGAGAAACAAAATAACAAATCCTCTTAAGCAGATTGACACGTTTGAAATGTATGATCCAAACGTCTGGTGGCACATGGACTGGATGACAGAATTTCTCTTTCTTAAACCCGGCGAAAACATTGAAATGATCGCGAAAGGTAAAACCGCGTTAGAAGGCGACTTCCCAATCAATGCTTCCGGTGGAGTTGTGTCAACCAATCCTATAGGAGCAACTGCCATGCTTAGGGTTGCTGAGGCTGCTTTACAGATTCGTGGAGACGCTGGAGAACACCAGATTCCGAAGGAAGTGAATACGGCTATGGCTTCTTCTTTCGGCGGGTCTACTTGGAGCATATTGAATTTACTTACGAAGGAAAAACCCATGTGAGGTGGAAAAAAATGGTTGAAAGAGAAGAGAGATTCATCAAAACCCGTGCGCCTGGAACGCTTGCGGTAAAGTTTCCGTTAAGGATGCCTGTTAACTGGCCTACAGGCCCATACATGGGTAGGTTCCTTAAAGAGATCAAGGAAAATGCAAAGATTTGGGGAATCAAATGTCCAAAATGCGGACGCATAGTAGCGCCTCCAAGGATGGTCTGTGGAAGCTGTCATTTAGTTCAAAAGGAATGGGTTCCGCTTGGTAACGAGGGCACGTTGTTATATTTTAGCGTGGTGTTCCAAGAATTTACAGACCCGCAAACCGGAGAGGAAAGAAAGGTTCCATACGCTTGGGGAGTCATCCAGCTTGACGGCGGCGGAGTTATCAACCATTACTTGTCGGAAACGGAAATCACGAAACTGCTCCAGTGGAGGGGCAAGCGGGTTCGAGCGGTGTTCAAAGACAAAAAGGATCGCAAGGGAGACTTCTGGGACATCAAATACTTCACTTTAGTCGAGGAATAGGAGGGATTATTGTTGAGTAGGGAAGAACATAACAAATGGGCTTACTCGATTCCGGGAAAACTGGCTCTAAACTACATATACTACCTCGGTGACTTCAACACCAAGTTCTTCACAGAATTGAGGGATAACAAAAGGATACTTGGAGTAAAGTGTCCGAAATGCAACCGCGTTTACATGCCGCCGAGATCCGTATGTGGAAGGTGCCTCAGTAAGCTAGATGAATGGGTGGAACTGAGCGACAAAGGCACACTCTTATCCTACACAGTTGTGAACTACTCAGAACCATACCAACCCACAGCCCCACCAATCGTATACGGAATCATAAAGCTTGACGGAGCCGACACAGGATTCACCCATCTCCTGAGCGAAGTCGACGCGGAAAAATTAAGGATCGGTATGCGGGTTCAAGCAGTGTTCAAAGACAAACGCGAAGCCAACATCCAAGACATCAAATACTTCAAACCTATCTAGCCCCTGAAACCTCCCTTCCATCCCTTATTTTCTACTCAATAACGACTATTACGGGAATAGAGAGAAAAGGAAAAATTTAGCTTTTATAGGCTTTAGTCCTAGGAGGTGCGGCGATGGTCAAGAGGATACTATTTGTCTGCTCAGGTAACATCCACAGAAGCCCCACAGCGGCAAACCTGTTCAAAGACCGTAAAGGTTTTGAGGTCAGATCCGCGGGAACCTCATTTGGTGTACTGAATCCCGTAGATGCGGAACTGATCCAGTGGGCTGACAAAATCTTCGTTATGGAAGAAGAACACAGGGAAATTATTGTTCGGCAATATCCAGAAGCCGCGTCTAAGATAACTGTCTTAGGCGTCGAAGACAATTACTATAGGGATGATCCCCAGCTCAAGGCAATTCTGAAGGAGAAGCTAGAGTCCTATTTCAACTCCCATTAATGCGGCCGTCGTCCTATTCTGTTTCAAACATCGGCTTCATTTGAGGGGCTGAAAACAGTTTTTCCTTAACCCACGGAGGATACCAATTGTAGAATTCCTGCGGCTTCGCCTTCTTCAAGCCCGTGTACAAGGCTTTCGCAAGTCTAATAAACCCATGCAGTCTGAAAAGCTTGACGAGTCCCTTCTGTTCAAGCGATACCAACACTTTGTCTAGTGCTTCTCCCTTGAGGTCTGTGTCCTCTTCCAAATCTTCGCGGGTCATGTAGAGCCCCGGATTGACCCTATAATCCAAGGCGAGGGCTTCGAGCACCCTTCCTTCCGGATCCTTTGTTGTCAATTTCGGTTTCAATTCGCCAGTCCAGTCTGACACGGGTACTCCTAGCTCTGGGTGTAAGCGGCGGCGAGGCAACTTCAGGTTCTCTAGCATTAGGCCCACCTGATATCTCGTCGCTTGCCTCACTAGAAGTCGTCTCATGATGTCGCTAGATCCGGCGCCTATTACATTCATGAGCGTGTTTCTCATGATCGATTCAACTGGGTACATTTTTGTCAGTCCGTCTCCTCCCATGCATATCATGGCGTCAACTGCAGCTTTGCTGTTTGTCTCTGCTGCAAAAATCTTGATCAAGGTTGCCTCAATTATCGGTTCTTGTCCTAGGTCCGCGAGGTATGCTGAATAGTAGGTCATGAGTCGAGCCAACTTTAGGTTGGTTATCATGTCAGCGATTCTATACTGGTTGCTTTCAAAGTCGATGGTGCGTTTACCGAATTGTATGCGCCTCTCCGTGACGTAGACAGCGTACTTTAGCGATATACTCATGAAGCCGAGCGTGAGGGCACATATCATGAGCCTCTCAAAGTTGAGCCCATCCACCATAACTCCAAGGAAGGCATCGTTCTCTTCCCCAATTCTGTTAGCTACAGGAACCCGCACATCGTCGAAATTCAGATAACCGTTGAGCTGAGGCGGATCTAACGTACATAGCATGTTAACCTTTTCTACCGTGAAACCAGGTGTGCCCTTTTCGACAATGAGAGCTGTCATATGTCTATACGCAGCTTTGTCTTCAGGCTTTTCGCTGGTCTTTACGTAGACTATGTAAAGGTCGGCGTGGCCAAGATTGGTTACGAACCTTTTCTTGCCATTAACAATGTATTCGTCTCCCTCCCGCACCGCAAAGGTTTCTACTCCAGCAGCGTCAGAACCGACGAAAGGTTCGGTCAGGCCTATGGCCCCGCTGATTTCTCCCCTCGCAATTTTGGGTAGCCACCTTTCCTTCTGTTCCTTTGTGCCGTGGCGAATGATTTGGTGGGTTCCCCCAATGGCTGTTGAGACGAAGCTTCCATAAGCTGGGCCTAGTCCTTCTGCAATTGTGCAACTGCCTGTGACGCCTAGACCCATTCCTCCATAATCCTTCGGTATCATGGCGCCGAAATATCCCTTTTCAACCATCCTTTTCTTGAGTTCTTGGGGTATGGGGTCCCAGGGTAAGGAGCCGTCGAGCATGCCTAGTTTAGCCCTCCAGTCTGTCTCTTCAACCAAAGGTGCAACTTCTCGGCTGAACTCTTCGACTTCCCTTGCGAGTTGCCTCTGTTCTTTCGTCCACCATGGAAACTCTTCCACTTTCATCACCTACATGTATGTTTATTAAATCTAGTTTAGTTAATAAGCGGTCATAAAGATGTAACTGGTGTGATTCCTTGTCCAAACATGTAAATGAAAGTTCTAACATTAGATTTCTTTTCGAACCAAGAAGCGTTGCAATAATCGGCGCTTCCAGAACTCCAGGTAAACTTGGATATAACATTCTAAGAAACCTAGTTGACCTCGAGTTTAAAGGCGAACTATATCCCGTGAACCCAAAAGCAACCGAAATTCTGGGAATAAAAGCCTACTCTCAAGTTGATTCAATTCCAGAAAGTCTAGACGTCGCCGTTATAGCTACTCCCGCTTCAACAGTCCCTGAAATTATGAAAAGTTGCGCCAAAAAAGGTGTGAAAGGAGTTGTGATCATTTCTTCAGGTTTCTCTGAGGAGGGAAATACGGCGCTGGAAGAGAAAACGGTTAAAATAGCAAAAGAGGCTGGAATAAGGATAATCGGACCAAACACAACTGGTATCTTGAACACTGCGAACGGCTTCACATCTTCCTTCGTTCCCGGAATCGGTCGAGCCAAGAGGGGCCATGTTGCTATCGTCGCCCAAACAGGAGTATTCCTTGGCTATATGCTAGCCTACATCATAAGTTCTCAGCAATTCGGCTTAAGTAAAGTTGTGGGCCTCGGCAACAAACGTGACGTAGACGACGTGGAGGTTCTCAACTATTTAGGGCAGGACCCGGAGACTAAGGTCATATGTATGTATATTGAAGGAGTTAGAGATGGTAGAAGCTTTTTGACAACTGCTCGAAAGGTTTCAAAGAAAAAACCAATTTTAGTTTTGAAATCAGGGGTCACCG
>JAOUPL010000066.1 GCA_029879825.1 Candidatus Bathyarchaeota archaeon | reverse complement strand
TCTCTTCTAAACGCTTCTTCAGAATCCCACTGACCATTTCAGCTTTTACTCGTCCTCTAACCTTCTTCATAATCATACCCATAAGTGGTCCAAAGGCACCTTTCCCCCGCTCCTTTACGAGGCTTTTGTTCCGCTCCATCAAATCATCTATGATCCTCTCCAGTTCCTTCCGAGAAATCATCGCCAGCCCCAGGTTTTCAATGGCTTCTTTCGCTGTTGCTCCATCATGTTTTGAAAGCCACGTTATAATTTCAGGTATAGCTTCCTTAGCGGTTTCTCCAGACTCTATGAGACTAAACAAATCTCTAAACTGCCTGTCAGTGATGGCCTCAACATTTATTCCTTCACGTCCCAACGCCTTCAAAGTTTCCGTCAACGCAACCGCTATGACAGTGGGCGAAACCTCTGTTTCTTTAGCTGCAGTCTCAAAGAGGTCACCGTATTCAGAATCCAAAATCTGCTTCGCGAGCTTCTGGTTAAGTCCATATTCCTTAATCAAACGCCTCAATTTCTGCTCAGGCAATTCAGGAAGCCGACTCCGCAATTTTTCAAAGTATTCTTTCGTCAGCTGAATCGGCGGGACATCAGTTTCAGGGTACATACGAGCAGCCCCAGGCCTCGGGCGCATGTATCTGGTGGTTCCATCGGGATTCGCTGCACGAGTCTCTTCTGGAACACCCTTCACGGCTTCTCTTGCCCTCTGCGCCACAGCTTTCAAGGCGTCAGTTGCGTTTTCTAAAGTGTCTGCAACAAAAACCACGGCGTCGAGCGGTTCCTTTTTCATAAGCCGCCCAATTTGATTCACTTCGTCAACCGTTATACCATAGGCTGGCAATTCATCCGTGTGAAAGATGCCTCCAACCCTTCCCCAGAAACTTGCAATGTCAGCCATCTCAGCTCCGAGTCTCATACCAAGCGCAAGCTCCCTCTTGAGAAGCCCAGCAAATTTGGGTAGTTTGACCGCTAACACCTGTTTGTTTTGTTCAAGAGCTTTTAGAATAACTTTACACTTTGTTTGTTTAAAACCTGAGGTGACGTCGACAAATTCTTCTTTGATGTTTTCTTTCTTCACCCCCCGCTCCTTTAGTTCGTCCCTTATTTTTAGAAGGCTAAGTTGACGCTGAACTTCGTTTTCAATGACTCGAGAAACCAAATCTAGTTCTTGAACACCCTTTATTTCTATCAGAGCGCCATCTCGAATTGAAATGTTTAGATCTTGACGAATTGTTCCCAAACCTCGTCTAACTTTACCGGTAGCTCTCAAGATTCTTCCAATAGTTAGGGCTGTTTCTTCCGCCTCTTGAGGAGAATAAACAACCGGGGCTGTCGTAACCTCGATTAGGGGGATTCCGAGGCGATCGATGCGGTATCTAATGATCCGGGCCTCTTCTCCCATTTTTCTGGCGGCGTCTTCTTCAAGGCTTACGTGTTGGATAGGCACCTTCTTTCCCTTGATGTTGATTTCTCCATTCAAGGCTACGACGCATGTTCGTTGGAACCCTGTTGTGTTTGATCCGTCTATGACTGTTTTGCGCATAACGTGAATTTCGTCTACGGGTTTGGCTTGCATCATGAGGGCGGCGATGAGAGCGATTTCCACAGCCTCTCGATTAAGGTCGCGGGGAGGTTCTTCATCCATTTCCACAAGGCATGCTGTTTCTCCGGTGGCTTCGTAAAGTATCTTCACTCCTTTCTGAAACTCGAATAAAGCCGCTGGGTCAACTTGGCCAAGCTCGCTTTGGGTTGGCCTTAATCTTCTGAGAAAGGTAACCTCGGGTTCTCCCTTGAAAAGTTGAGGTTTACAAGAACAGAAAAGCTTAGCTGCTGTGTCTAACTGTTGATGTACCTCGAGTCCTGCCTTCAAACCGATTTTTGAATAGTCGATGCTCATATTATTTTCCTCAGCCTGTTCTTTTCATTCATGAAGGGTTCTCGGCGATATTTCGTGGGCTATGTTTTCTGTAAGAAGCTTCTTAGCTTCTTCAATATTGGTTGTTTGGCCGAAAACCCACATGAGTTTCACGAGGGCTGTTTCGGGTAACATGTCTTCGAGGGGGAGAACTCCAACGGCTAGGAGGTCTCGACCTGTATCATAAACGTTCATTCCTAGGCGTCCCCAGATGCACTGGGAGGTCATGGCAACAATCACATCGTTTTTAGTAGCCTTTCGAATAGCCGATAAACAATAGTTTCCTACGTGGCCTAACCCTGTTCCTTCAAGGATAATGCCTCTATAACCTTTGTCAACGTACCATTCAATGATCTGTGGATTTAGGCTTGGATGAAACTTCACGAGGGCTACTTTTTCGTCGAAGTTTGGTTTTAGGTTTAGTTTTCGTGAAGGGTTCCGTTCTCTGTAGTCTTCAACCAGCATTGTGATTTGCTCGTTTTCTGTTCTTGCAAGGGGTGTAGCGTTTATGGACCTGAAGGTGTCTCGACGGCTCGTATGGCATTTTCTCACTTTTGTTCCTCTGTGGAATACTGTGGATGTGTCTGAAACCGTTTCGTGCATGGCGACAACTACTTCTGCAAAGGGGGCAGTTGCAGCTGCTTTAACGGCTCCTATTAAATTGGTTGCGGCGTCTGAACTGGGGCGATCTGCTGACCGTTGGGAAGCCACCATTATTACGGGCACCGGTAAATCTTGGAGTGCGAAGCTTAGGGCTGCGGCGGTGTATCCTAGGGTGTCTGTTCCATGGGCTACCACAACGCCAGCTGCGCCTTTTTCGATGTGTTTGGCGATGTTTTTCGCTGTTTCTGACCAGTGTTTTGCGGTGATGTTTTCGCTGTATAGGCTGAATAGAATCTCTGTATCTACTATGGCGATTTCTGAGAGTTCTGGAACGACGCTGTAGAGGTCGCTGGCGGAAAGGGCTGGACGCACTGCTCCTGTTCTGTAGTCCACTCGGCTGGCTATGGTGCCGCCTGTGCTTACGATGGCTACTTTGGGCAAATCTGACTTTTGTTTTGGAAGGGCTGGTGGGGTAAAGGTTGGCTTGACTCCTACTCCAATCTTTTCGACATGGGTTGTGGGGTCAACGCGAATGCCGACGTTGTAGCCGCTTTTCAGTTTTATTATGATGTGTTTTTCGTCGCCGTATTCTGATCGGGGAATGAGTATGCCCTCGTAGGTTTCGCCATTTTTTGTGATGCGGATAATGTCTCCGATCTCGGCTCCCGCCTTTTTTAAAAAATTTAGTGCTTCCCCTTTGTAACCTGGAAATTCTTCACTCAATTACATCGCCTCCGTGTTTAGAATCGAAATTAGGTTTATTTTTCTCCCTTCTCCTATTCTGAAGAGTAGTTCTTTTTATATAGATCGATTGAATAGTTGATGATTTTTTTGGCTTCTTGAGAGTTTTTCCAAGCTTTGAATTTGACCCACTTACGAGGTTCCAGCCTTTTGTAAACTTCAAAGAATTCTTGGATTTCTCTCAGTCTATGGGGATGGACGTCTGTGATCTCACGGAATCCATCAAATCTTGGGTCCTTTATAGGAACAGATAGTATTTTTGGGTCTTCTCCCTTTTCGTCTTCCATAATCAATACACCGATGGTTCTCACTTTGATTATGCAACCAACTTCTGTTGGTTCGTAGGTCAAGATCATGATGTCTAACGGGTCGTTATCGTCAAACCATGTCTGAGGAATAAAACCATATTCTACTGGAAATACAACTGACGAATGGAGTACTCGATCTAACACAAAAGCCTCCCAATCCACGTTATATTCATATTTGTCTCTTGATCCGCTTATGACCTCAACAACCACATTGACTAAATCTGGAGGTTTATCTCCTATTGGAATTCTTCGCCAAAGATCCATAGAACCACGCTACTCAGCTTGGCGTCACGCGGTTATATGAGTTTCCTGTTTGCGCTGGTTATTCAACTAAGAATTTGGAAACGTAGGGGCCGTCATAGTCGTAACCAAACCGCCTGTAATATTGTTTTGTTCCGAGGGCGCTTGTAACAATAACCTTTCTTCGCTCATAGTTCTCCAGAGATATTCGTTCAGCTTCAGATAGAAGGATGCCTCCATACCCCTTGTGCTGCCACGCCCTAGCTAAATGTCTCCCAACAGGAACCAAGGGGCCGTAAACATGGAGCTCCCGAACTATCGCAGTCGTTTCAGAAACAATTTCAGATCTATGAGCCTTCTCTGAAGGAATACGCAACCTGAGATAGCCTACTAAAACATCATTAGCCGGGTCTTCAGCTGAAATGAAAACGTCGTCACCCTCAGACGCCTTCTCTTTAATGGTTCGTATCTCAATGCTATTTGGATCAGGCTTTACCTTATCCTTCAACCATCGGTGCCCAACCTCGCGGCATCTTATGCATAGACATCGCACCCCTTCCTCTTTGAGCCTCTGCAAAACCAGTTGCCGAAGGTTGCTTCTATCCACTCCCGCCTCTATTAGATAGGCTGGAATATCCCTCTGAACCCTCATGATTCGAATCCAAGGAGGAACAGTCTTCTTAATCTCCAAAATAAGCTGAGCTGCCTCCTCCGTGGTATACGGCTGATATTCACCTTTCCTCCACCAATCGTAAGCCTTCGTCCCCTTCAGAACGAGGCAGGGATATATCTTAATCATGTCCGGCTTAAACCGGGAATCCGTGAATATCCTCTGAAATCCTTCTAGGTCTCGTTCAAAACTGGAACCCGGTAAACCAGGCATAAGATGATAAGCCACCTTTAACCCGGCGTCCTTCAATATGCGGGTGGCTTCGACGACATCCTGAACGCTGTGACCCCTTTCAACCAGTTCATAAATGTCGTTGTACACGTTTTGAACGCCCAGTTCCACGCGGGTTGTGCCCATAGACAACATTTGGTCAACGTGTTTCTCTTTAGCCCAGTCTGGTCGTGTTTCCACGGTAATTCCGACGTTACGAGTTCGACTGGTCTCTGCAAGTTTTTTAGCCTCCTCCAAAGATCGGGTCTTCTTTTCAGCGACGGCGTTTAGGCATTCTTTAACAAAATGCTTCTGATAGTCTAAGGGCATACTTGGGAAGGTTCCACCCATTATGACGAGTTCCACTTTGTCAACCATGTGTCCGATGGCTTTAAGTTGTTCAATACGGTTTCTAACTTGTTCGTAAGGGTCGAAGTCGCTTTGCAGGCCCCTCATAGCGGCTGGTTCATGACCGGTATAGCTCTGAGGAACCCCATAGGCAGGGCCGCCTGGACAGTACGCGCATGGATTTTTTTGGGGGCAGGGCCAAGGCTTCGTCATGACCGCAACTATGGTTACTCCAGAGATCGTGCGGACGATTTTTCTTCGTAGGATAGGAAGCAGTTTGTCTTTTTCATCTGGTTTGAGGTGGCGTATTAGTTCAGAGTTGGAGGGGACCTTTCCTAAGTCATGTTTTCCAGCGACTTTCACCTTAATGAGGCTAACGTCGTCTTTTGTTGGGTTAGGAATCTCCATTAAGCGTTGGATGATCTCTCTGTAGGCCTCTTCACTCATCTGGACTCATCTACAAAATATGCACTGAAAGCTTTTAGATAAATCTACATCCTTGCTCAAAGTGGCTTTGCAAAAACCAACTACCATACTGGGCAAAATGAAACGTAAACTATCTGCGTCTACCTCTACGTCTTCCACGGTCACCCCAGTTTTGCCCAGAGTTTCGCTGGAGAATTATTCTTTTTTCGTAGTTTCGTCGAGACCGTAGTCTGGGGATTCGGCTTTTTTTGGGGGTGGCTGTCATTTTTGGAGTCTGTGACCTGACTTTTCCTGCTTTTGCCAAAGATCCATGGGTTGGCATCTTATTTCCTCACGACTATAGATTTAGAAGGGGTCTTTTAAGTAGTGTCTCTAGTTTTCGCATATGGCGAGGTACCCTTTTAGTTGCGGACTTGTTTTCAGCGTGGAAATTTTTAGTCCTGCTTTGTTGAGGAGTTTTATGAAGCGTTCTTGGGTGAACTTCTTTTTCAGTCCTGTTACGACGATTGTGGATTGTGGTTTGCTGACTCTTTTTAGTTCTCTGAGGGTTTCGACGGGGTTCGGCATGTTTTGTAGGAGGGTTATGGCAAAAACTTGGTCGAAGGTTTGGTTTTGGAAGGGTGTGTAGTCGGCATCGGCGCGGATGACGGCTGTGTTGGGTAGTTGTTCTGTGCGTTTTTTTGCTTCTTGGAGGATTTTTGACGAGACATCTATGCCTATGACGATTTTGGCTGATTTGGCGACGTGTTGGAAGAGGAGGCCTGTTCCGCAGCCCACATCTAGGACCCGTTCGTTTTGGCTGAGTTTCGTGTTGTTTAGGGCGGCTTCTATTTTGGCGTTTTGTTCTTCTGAGTATTGAGCATCGTAGACTTGGGATAGGTGGTCGTAGTGGTGCATGGCTTTGCGCTTTTTGTTCCATTCTTGCATGTTTCTCAGAAGTTTTATCTGTGTTTCTTCTTCTAAAGATTGTTGGCGGTTTGTGTGTCTGGTCGAAAGCCTGTTGTTGCTTTGGAGAATCCGGGTGTTGAGAGGGCGGCGCAGTTCATCACAGACGCTGTTTCGGAGCGGAAGGTGGTGGTT